>JAPONU010000025.1 GCA_026713745.1 bacterium | reverse complement strand
TGGACCCGGACACCGAACTGCCCCCGCTGCGGCGGTGGTTCGAAGGGGAGAGTGAGCGGCGCCCCCGGAGGTGGTTTCGGCGGCGGTTCGACGATGTCACGCTGGTTCACATGCCGCTGGACCACCGCCACCGCAGCATGACGTCCCGGGAGCGCCGAAGCGAGATCGGTTCCCTCAGCGTCACAGAGTTCGCAGACCTCAGCGACGGCCAGCGCGTCGTTCTACGAAATGACCGTGGTTACGGTTGGATTTGGGGAGACTCACCGGGCCCCTTGCCTGGCGTAACACGCCAGAGCTTGGCAGAAGACATCCGCTATTACCTTGTACAGCTCGAAGAGGACTGGCCAACCCCGCCTGAGTGGGTCGTTGAACTCGTGGCTCACCTCTATGAAATCGAGATCGACCTGGCATCAGTGCAAGCAGCGCTGCGGGCGCCGTATCACGTTGAGTTCGGGCCCCACCTCTCGCAGCAGTTGCAACACTGAGGTCCATCGGCAGCCTCACCGCTGCGAGAGCCGGGCCTCCGTTGCTGCGAAGACTTGGACTTGTCCGCCCCTGTAGGGACATTCACGGGCCATGGATTGAGCACCCGCGACGACAGCCCTCCGTAGTGGACCGACTCGTCTTTGACTCGGGCCGTCACCGGAATCCGAACCGGCCCGGACCGGCGGCAGGGCCGTCTTCGTCGCGGCCGCCGCCGCTGCGCTCTTCGCCGCCTGCAGCCCAAGCGATCCCCCGAGCGCTCCCCCAGCATCGCCGCCGCTGATAGCACCACCCCCCGAGCCGGAACCAGTCACCACAATTACCACCGGGCCGGCCGAGGCGCCCTCGCCTTCACCAGCGACGGCGGCCGCGACCTGGGGATGGGCCTGTGACGCGCCTCCCGGAGCAGTCCGCTGTCGCGCTCACCGGGTACTCTGGGACCATGACTCGGCGTGAACTCGTCCTGGGCCCCCACCGCGATGCCATCAAGGCCGCGGCGGCCGCCAACAAGGCCACCTCCATCGCCTTGGTGGACTCGGCGGCCCGCGGCGACGACGGCCCCGACAGCGACGTGGACTTCCTGGCGAGGTTCGAAACGGGGTCGTCCCTGTTCGACTTGGCGCGCCTGCAAGGCACCCTCGAGGAACTGCTTGGCGTCGAGGTGGACGTCGTCTCTGCTGGTGGCCTCAAGCCCGACGAGTACGAGGGGCATCGGGCGATGCTCCTCGATGCGATTGTCCTGTGAACCGCCGAAGGCGAGTGTCGGACGCGGACCGGGTCCGACACATCCGGAAGGCGGCCTCCAAGCTCGCCGAGGTCGTCGCCGACGGCCGGGACATGTTCGACGCAAGTTGGCGCCATCAGGACCTCGCCGCCTACCAACCAATGATCATCGGCGAGGCCGCCGGCCATCTCTCTGAGGAGTTCGTTGCTGCCCATCCCGGCTTGGAGGTGGCGCAGGCGAAGGCGCTTCGCAACGTCGTCGTCCACCAGTATGACGACGTCGACCCCGCCCAGGTGTGGACCGCGCTGATAGTCTCGGTGCCGGAGTTCGTCGAGGCGCTGCCCGAGCCGCCACCCATCGAGCCTCCAGTGCCTCCTCTCGGCGCCGGCATCTAGCGACCCGTCAGCGCTGGGACGCAGTAGACGCCTGCAAGAGCACCGCCGACGCCGGTCTTGTGCTGCGGATCGGGCACAGTGGAACCGGTGGAGGGCACAGCGAGCAGCTCACCGCCAAGATGTGGTCCCTCGCCGGCGCGGCCCTCAACCTGCTCTGCCGAGGTCGAGCAACCCCAACCCGACGACCCCGAACCCGACAAGACCCTCGATCTTTGGCCGGGGCAGTCGTGTACTTTCTATGCACGAGCTGACGACCCACACACTTCGGGAAACGACGCGTCCGGACATGGGGCGTGGGTGAACACATCAAATCCCGCGAGCAATTGCCCGAGCCGCGCCCTGGTAACGGTGAGGCTGCAAGCATGGGAGTGCGACGAGACATATCCTTACCGCTGCGCCTGGTACACCAAGGAGACAAAAACACAGACGAAGTATTCAGATCAGCGGGTGGCTGTGCACTTTCCGTGCCGGACGAGTAATCGTTCGAGTTGGCGGACACGTGTCACAGTGAAGGTTCCCATTTCTGGGTGGTTAGACAAATCGGACAAAGACACGAACGAGAAGATTATCAGGTGTCAAACCTGAACCCGAACTGACGCCGTCGTGGAAAGCGTTGTTGTTTTCGGCGCCATCGTCGAGCTGAGCGACGAAGA
>JAPONU010000024.1 GCA_026713745.1 bacterium | reverse complement strand
GCCACCACCAGCGCCCACGACACCACGGCCCGCCGGCGACGCCCACCACCGTTGCCCACGACTCGCTCCTGCCCGCCGGCCGCCCGAAGAACCCCCCGGTCATGGCCAACTAGACATGTCTAACACAAGCAATACCGAAATGATCATCAGTTACGAATACAAATTACGACAGAACGCGACACAGCAAGAATCGCTATCAAACGAACACCCACAACAGTCCGAACCGATGACCCAACCAACACCACCAACCACCCGCGGGGTCAATCGCCGACACACCACTGGCTCGCCACCCCGGCGGCGGCGACACCGAACCGCCGCCCCCGCCGCAGGCGAAAACCGCCACGATCCGCCACGCCGCACCCCTCGCCATCGACGCCGACCACACCCGAGCGCCCCGGCGGGCGCTCACCGGATGCCGTCGGCGGCTCAAACGTCGGCCTCGCACTTGCAACAACACCGGATAGATCGCGTCGAGGGGCCGGTTCTGCCATACAGCCATGTCGGCGACGATCTCGTCGGTGATCTTCGAGATCGTCTCCCGGCTCACCTCGGTGTCATGGATCTCCGCGAGGTGCGCCTGGATCTCCCCGGTGGTGAGGCCCTTGGCGGACAGCGAGATCACACTCCCCGACAGGCCCTCGAGGCGGCGCTGATGCTTCGGCACCGTGACCGGCTCGAAAGTGCCCGCACGATCCCACCGCACACGCAGATCGACCTCGCCGACGGCGGTCTTGAGTCGCTTGGGCGACGAACCATTGCGCCACTTCGGCGTCCCGCGGCCCTCCCGAGCGTGGCGCCCATAGCCCAGGTGCTCGGCCATCTCCACCTCCAGGCCACACTGCAGCACCTGGCGGACCAGCCCCGTCAACAGCCCGCCATCGCCAGTGAGATCGACACCCTCGCGGCGCGCTCGGGCGACCAGACGCTCAGCCCAGTCCCTCATCGCCGCCTCATCGGCGGCCCCGCTCGCCGGCAGCGCCGACATACTCCGATCAGTCACAGACATGATCCTTCCCGGCCCACAGCACCCGGCTGCGGACCCTCAGATCACGCCCGATACACAAAATTCCTGACAGGCCCCCCAGGACTCCCCCTCAAGCGGCGTCGCGACTGGGTGGCAGGTCTGTTGTTGGTGCGGCCTTGGAGGTCGATTGCGAGGCTTCCCCAGCCCGTGACGGTGGCGTCACTGCGCAACGCGTACGAACTCCCCCACCCGGCGGAAACGGCCGCGAAGGTGCCGGCCGGCGCGTCGGTCTGGCCGTACTCGTTGTCCCCCCAGCAGGAAACGGTCGCGTCACCGCGCAACCCACACGAATGTGTCCCGCCGGCGGAAACGGCCGCGAACGTGCCGGCCGGCGCGTCGGTCTGGCCGTACCTGTTGTACCTGTTGTCGCCCCAGCACACAACGGTGGCGTCGCTGCGCAACCCACACGAATGCACGGTGCCCGCGGAGATGGCCGTGAAGGAGCCGCCCGGCGGTCGGGCCTGGCCATAGCGGTTATCTCCCCAACACGTAATGCTGGCGTCGCTGC
>JAPONU010000023.1 GCA_026713745.1 bacterium | reverse complement strand
GGTCTGAAAGAAGTCTGCGGAGACGACCCCGAACCGCCCGGACGGCGGGTCGGCCTCGATGAGGTCGTCGGGCCAGCAGGCGACGGTCTGGTCGGGGCGCAGCCCGCAGCCGTGGGATCCGCTCAGCGAGATGGCCGTGAACTCGCCGGATGGAGTGTCGAGCGCCGAGGGCTGCTCGCCCCAGCAGGTGAGCGTTCGGTCGGTGCGGATGCCGCAGGAGTGGTCGCTGAACACCGCGATCGTGGTGAATCGTCCCGCCGGCGCGTCGAGTCGGCGCTCGCCGTCGCCCCAGCAGTGGACGGTCCGGTCCACTCGCAGGGCGCAGGAATGAGCAGAGGCGCCGGCGATTGCCGTGAACTTGCCGACCGGCGGTTCGTTCGGCCAGTACTTCTCGGCGCGTGGTCCCCAGCAGGCGAGGAAGCGATGGTCGTGCAGGCCGCAGGAAAAGTCGTGACCGGCGGTGATGTCGGTGAACCGTCCCGGCGGGAGCCACTCGCCGCCCGAAGCGTCCGGTTGGCCGGACGCACCGGATGCGTACCCCGACCCCCAGCATGCGAGGCCGCCGTCGAGCCGTACACCGCAGGCGTGCCGCCAACCCAGCGCGATGCGGGCGAACTCCCCGGCCGGGACGTCCAGCCGGCCGGCTTCGTTGCTGCCCCAGCAGACGACGGTGTCGTATTCGGCTCGGATCGCGCAGGCGTACCGCTCGTGGGCGGCGACGGCGGCGAATCGACCGGCAGGCGCGTCGAGCGCCCCATGGTTGTTCTCGCCCCAGCAGTCGATGGTGCGGTCGGTGCGCAACCCGCAGAAGTAGAGCCCGCCCGCGGCGATCTCGGTGAACTCTCCGGCCGGCGTGGCGATCCTGGCGAAGTCCGACCCGCCCCAGCAGCCGATCGCGCCGCTGGGGCGGGCGCCGCAGGAGAAGCCGGAGCCGGCGGATACCTGGCTGAAGAGTCCCTCCGGGGCGTCGGCCGCGCCGCCGTCGCTGTACCCCCAGCACACGGCGGAGCCGTCGGAGCGCAGCCCGCAGGCATGGGTGTGCCCGGAGGCGATGGCTTCGAAGTCTCGGCCCCGGGGCTCATCGGTGGCCTCCGATCCCGTCCCCCAGCAGGTGACGCCGCCGTCGCTGCGCAGACCGCAGCTATGGAAGGCTCCCGCGCTGACGGCGTCGAAGGTCCCCCGGGGTGCGTCGAGCGCACCGTACTCGTGGCGACCCCAGCACGCCACGGTGCCATCGGTCCGCACCGCGCACGAGTGCGTTCCCCCGCCTGCGATGGCCGTGAACTGCCCACTCGGTGCCTCTCGCTGCGCGGCGGTACCGCCGCCCCAGCAGGCGATGGTGCCGCCAACTCGGAGCCCGCAGGAGTACTCGCGGCCGACGGTCACCGCTGTGAACTCTCCTGTCGGCACGTTGGACTGCCCGTGGCTGTTGTCGCCCCAACAGGTGGCCGTGCCGTCGCTGCGGATGCCGCAGGTGCGTCGGTGGCCGGCGACGACGCTGGCGAACCGCCCGGGCGGGGCGGTGGCCTCGCCATCGCCGTTGTGTCCCCAGCAGGTGACGGTCCGGTCGACGCGAATCCCGCAGGCGTGGTAGTCGCCGGCGGCCACGGAGATGAAGCGGTCCCCGGATGCCAGGGGGGTCAATGCCACGTGGCCGCTCACGAGCCACTGGCCGACCTCGGCGCCGGCGGGGAAGAACCGCCGCGGCGGCAGCAGTCGCTCGCCCCAGCGGTCGTCGATCCGGCGCTGCTGGACGGTCGCCTCGATGCGTTCGCCGGCGAGCCGCCGTGCCACGATCCGCACCTCGACCTGCGCGGGAGCTGCGGATCCGCCGCCGGTGCCTCGCCCGATCGCCAGGGACGAACTCACCAGCCACCGCCCGACCTCGGCCCCGGACTCGACGACACGTCGCGCCGGCCGCAACGGCTCGCTCCATGAGCCGTCGGCCAGGCGTTGCTGCAGCGCCACCTCGAGACCGCCGTCAGGGAGGAGTCGAGCAGCCACGCGCACCTGCACGTCGAGCTGCTCGACCGGTTCCGCCGGTTCAGTCGCCTGCGCGTCCGCTGCCGGCGAAGCCAGGCCACTGCCCCCGAGCACGAGTGACGTCACCACGAACACACGGCGGATTCTCATTCCAGCGCCGATCCGACCGCGCGGACGCGTCTCGGTCACCGTC
>JAPONU010000022.1 GCA_026713745.1 bacterium | reverse complement strand
GTCCAGGACGTGCACGCCAACTTCGACATCCCTGACGAAATCCTCCAGGACCTGGCCGCTTCCGTCTAGCCTCGTACGAGTGTTCGTTCTCGGTATAGATCCGGGCCTCTCGCGCTGCGGCTACAGCTGCCTGTCGGGGCGCGGCGCGGCCACCCGGGCGGTGGCGGCGGGGGTCGTCACCACGTCGCCGCAGGAGCAGGTGCCGTGGCGCCTGGCGACGCTGCAACGGGAGATCCGCGGTCTCCTCAGCGAACTGTCCCCGGCGGTGGTGGCGCTGGAGCGGGTGTTGTTCCAGGTCAACGTGCGCACGGCGATGGGTGTGGGGCAGGCGGCGGGCATCGTCATGGCCGAGGCGGTGGCCGCGGGCTGCGAGGTGGTGGAGTACTCCCCGAACCAGGTGAAGCAGGCCGTGTGCGGCGACGGGGCGGCCGGCAAGGACCAGGTGGCCCAGATGGTGCAGATGCTCCTGGGCCTGCCCGAACCGCTGCGCCCCGCCGATGTGTCCGACGCCGCGGCGGTGGCGCTGTGCCATCTGGCGCAGTCGCCCACCGCCCCGGGAACGACGCCCCTGGCGGCGCGGTGATCGGGTCACTGCGCGGCCGCCTGCTGGACCGCCACGGCGACGAGCTGCTCGTGGAGGTGGGCGGTATCGGCTACCGGGTGACGGTGGGGGACGCCGCCCAGCGGGCGGTCGGGCCGCTGGGCACCGAGGTGCTGCTCTACGTCCACCATTACGTGCGCGAGGACGCCGAGACGCTCTACGGCTTCGGGTCACCCGTCGAGTTGCGCTGCTTCGAGGCGATGCTGGGCGCCAACCGTGTGGGGCCGAGCCTGGCCCTGTCGATTCTCGGTGTACACGACCCGGCGACGCTGCAACGGCTGCTGGCAGCCGGCGACATCGACGCGCTGTGCCTGGTCCCGGGGGTGGGGGCGAAGACGGCGCAGCGGCTGCTGATCGAGTTGCAGGCGCGCCTGGGGGTGCCGGAGTTCATCGACCCGGTTCCTGCGATGGGGGTCGCCGCCGGCGGAACGCACGGCGACCTCCGGGCCGCGCTGGGGCAATTGGGGTACCGGGACGACGAGGTGAACCGGGTGGTGTCCGGGTTGCCGGGCGACGGGGACGTCTCGGAGTTGCTGCGCGAGGCGTTGCGGCAGCTCGCCGGCGCCCGTTAGCGGTGGCTTTCGCGATGCCCGGGTCGCGACCCCAGCGTCATTCCGCCGGAGAGCCTGCCCCGGACTCGATCCGGGGCCGGAATCCTGTCTCCCGGCGTCGGGGCTGACGGGGACGGGAGGAATCCATGCGGACCGAGGTGCTGGCGGCGGGAGCGGACGCCGGCGAGCAGAGCGAGGAGCAGGTCGACCGGCTCGGCATCCGGCCTGTGCGGTTGGCGGACTTCGTGGGCCAGAGCGAGTTGAAGCGCCACCTCGGCATCATCTGCGGCGCCGCCCGCGAGCGCTCCCAGACCACCGAGCACCTGCTGTTCGCGGGGCCACCAGGCTTGGGAAAGACGACGCTGGCGGGGATCGTCGCCGGCGAGATGGGGGTGGCGCAGCAGACCACCTCCGGGCCGGCGCTGGAGCGGGCGGGAGACCTCGCGGCCATCCTGACCAAGCTGAGCGAGGGCGATGTGCTCTTCATCGACGAGATCCACCGGCTGAGCCGCGCCGTGGAGGAGGTCCTCTACCCCGCCATGGAGGATTTCAGGGTGGACATCGTGCTGGGCAAGGGACCGGCCGCCCGCTCGATCCCCCTCGATCTTCCGCACTTCACGCTCATCGGGGCCACGACGCGGGTTTCGATGATCACCGGCCCGCTGCGGGACCGCTTCGGTTTCACGGCCCGGCTGGACTTCTACCCGCCCGGCGAGCTCGAACAGATCGTGGCCCGCACCGCCGGCATCCTGGAGGTTGACATCACGCCGGTTGCCGGTTCGGTGATCGCGCACCGGGCGCGGGGTACGCCGCGGATCGCCAACCGGCTGCTGCGCCTGGTGCGGGACTTCGCGCAGGTCGAGGGCGACGGTCGGATCGACGAAGCCACCGCCGAGGACGCCCTCGCCGTGTTCGGAGTGGACGCCCGCGGGCTGGACAAGCAGGACCGCGCCGTGCTGGAGGCGCTCTGCCGGGGCTTCGGCGGCGGGCCGGTGGGCCTGTCCACGCTGGCCATCAGCGTCAGCGAGCCATCCGAGACGGTGGAGGAGGTCTACGAGCCGTTCCTGATACAGCAGGGGCTCATGATGCGGACCCCGCGCGGGCGTGTGGCCATGCCGGCCGCCTGGGAGCATCTCGGGCTCGAGCCGCCCAGCGAGCAGCCATCGGCGCGCCCCGGCGCCGGCAGCGAAAGGCCCCCCGGCCTGTTCGGTTGATGCAAACCGGCGAACTGGAGTACGCGCTGCCGCCGGAGGCCGTGGCGCAGGAGCCCGTCGAACCGCGCCACGACGCCCGGCTGCTCGTGGACGGCGGTAACGACGACGAGGTCCAGCATCGCCGGGTGCGCGACCTGCCCGCCCTGTTGCGCCCCGGCGACCTGGCGGTGGTCAACGACACGCGCGTGGCGCCCGCCCGCCTACACCTCACCAAGCCGACCGGCGGGCAGGTGGAGGTGCTGGTGACCACCCCCGGCCCAGCGCCGGGGGCCGAGGCGCTGGTGCGGCCCGGGCGTCGCGTGCCGCCGGGGACGGTGCTCCGCGACGCCGCCGGCCGGGACGTCCTGCGGGTCGGGGCGGCCGATCCGGACGGTCGCCGGCAGGTCACCGCCCTTGCCCACCGCAGCATCTCGGCTCTGCTGGAGGAGCTGGGCGAGGTGCCGCTGCCTCCTTACATCGATCGCCCGGTGCCCCCGGCGCGCTACCAGACCGTCTATGCCCGGCGCCCCACCTCTGCGGCGGCACCCACGGCGGGTCTGCATCTCAGCGCGGAGGTGCTGGGGGGCCTGGCCGAAGCCGGGATCGGGTTGGCACCCCTGGACCTGGGGATCAGCGTCGCCACGTTCCGCCCGATCACCGCCGATCGGCTCGAGGACCACGTCATGGGCAGCGAGCGCTACGCCGTCCCGCCCGGCACCTGGGCGGCCTGCGGCGAGGCCCGCCGGGTCGTGGCGGTGGGCACGACGGCCGTCCGCGCCCTGGAGACGGTCGCGGCCACCGGGGACCTGGCGGGGTCCAGCGGTCTGTTCATCCGGCCCCCCTACGCTTTCGCGGTCACCGACGTGCTGCTCACCAACTTCCACATGCCGCGTTCGAGCCTGCTGTGCCTGCTGGCGGCGTTCGTGGGCGAGCGCTGGCGCCGGCTCTACGAGATCGCCCTGCAGTCGGGCTACCGCTTCGGTTCCTTCGGCGACGCCATGCTGGTGAGCAGGTTCTGAGGGAGTCATGCTGAGCTTCACCGAGACTGCCCGCTGCGGCGGGGCGCGGGCCGGCGAGGTCTGCACGCCACGAGGTTCGTTCGTCACGCCGGCGTTCATGCCGGTGGGTACCCGCGCGGCGGTGCGCACCCTCACCAGCGCCGACCTCGAGGATCTGGGCGCGGCGGTGGTTCTCGCCAACACCTACCACCTCATGCTGCGGCCGGGGGCCGAGCTGGTCGCCGAGCGCGGCGGCCTGCACCGCTTCATGGACTGGTCGGGCCACATCCTCACCGATTCCGGTGGCTACCAGGTGATGAGCCTGGAACCGAAGCTGGACGACGAGGGCGCCACCTTCCGTTCCACCTACGACGGCAGCACGCACACACTCACCCCCGAGTTGGCCGTCGAGGTGCAGGCGCTGTTGGGCTCGGACATCGCCATGGTGCTGGACGTGTGCCCGCCGCTGCCGTCGCCTCGCCCCGTCATCGAGGCAGCCGTCGACCGGACCGCCGCCTGGGCGGCCCGCGCCCGCGCCGCGTATCTGTCGCTCTCCCCGCCGGGACAGGTTCAGTTCGGCATCGTGCAAGGTGGCGTGGAAGTGGATCTGCGCCGTGCCAGCGCGGTCCGAACCCTCGAGATCGGCTTCGACGGCTACGCCATCGGCGGGCTCTCGGTGGGCGAGGAGCGCCACGAGCGCCAGGAGCCGCTGGCGGCGGTCACCGAGATGCTGCCCACCGACCGTCCCCGCTATCTCATGGGTGTCGGCGACCCGCTCAGCATCATCGAGGCGGTCGGCGTGGGGGTGGACATGTTCGACTGCGTCCTGCCGACCCGCCTGGCACGCCACGGCACCGTCTTGACCTCCGAGGGGCGTCTCAACTTGACCAACGCCCGGTTCGCACGCGACGACGGGCCACTGGATCCGGCGCTGGTGAACGATCCCGCCGGTCGCTGGTCGCGTGCCTACCTGCGCCACCTCCTGATGGTCGGCGAGACGGCCGCCACGAGGATCCTCACCCTGCACAACCTGGCCTGGGTGTTCCATTTGATGGAGGCCACGCGCCGCGCCATCGCCGAGAGCCGCTTCGAGGCCCACGCCGCGGCGATCCGGGCTGTCTGGGAGCGTTGATCGCCCGGTCGCGCCGCGCAGCGCGGGATCGTCAGAGCAGCGACGACGGGATAGCCTTGAGCGCCGCGACCAAGTCGATCGGCGTCGACGCGACCAGTAACCGACTCACAAGGCGGGTGACGTGCGCAGCTTCCTACTTCTTCTCATCCTGTTCGTCGCACAGGCCTGCACGACCGGCGGTGAGGACGGCGGCGGCGGATTCGGCAGCTTCCTGCCGCTGATCATCATCATGGCGCTGCTGTGGCTGGTGCTGCTGCGGCCCCAGCAGAGGCGGGCCAAGAACCGCCGGGAGATGCTGACGAAGCTCGAGGTCGGCGACGAGGTGCTGATGTCGAGCGGGGTCTACGGCCGGATCGCCAGCTTCGACGAGCAGACCGTCCTGGTGGACATCGCCGACAACGTCCGCGTCAAGGTCACTCGGGATTCGATCGCCGAGCGGATCACCTACCACGAATGGGAGGACGAGTCGGACTGAGTCCGACGCTGACCCTGTCCCCGGTGGCGCTCGCGCCGACACCTCGACATCGCGTGTCGGCCGATTCCCGGGTTGGGTCGTCCAGATGATGGAGAAGCTGGCATCGCGGGTGCGCCGCAACCGGTCGCTCATCTCCATTCTCACCATCGCGGTCGGCCTGCTCGTCGGGAACCAGGTGACGCACCAGGAACCACTGCTGGGTCTCGATCTGCAGGGCGGCGTGGAGGTGGTTCTGCGGCCGGTCGCCGGCGAGACCGAGATCACGCCCGAGGCGCTCGAGCAGGCGCTGGAGATCGTCCGCAACCGTGTCGACGCCCTCGGTGTGGCCGAACCCGACATCACCATCCAGGGCGGCAACATCGTGGTGCAGCTGCCGGGAGTGGACGACCAGGACCGGGCCATCGCGCTCGTCGGTCAGACAGCCGAGCTGCGATTCCGCCCCCTGCTGGCCCGGTCGGTGTCACGCACCGAGATCGAGGCCTACAAGGCCGCCCTTGAAGAGTCCGGCGAGGATGCGGCAACCGACGCAGCTCAAGCCGGCGACCTCAACGTCGAGGACCTGCTCGACGGCACACTCACCGAGCCCACCGGCGACACCGCCGACTCGGTGGTGATCCTGGCCGGCAAGCCCGACGTCGGTGGCCAGGTGCACCACTTCCTGCTGGGCCCGGCGCTGGTCACCGGCGCGGCGCTCGAGAGCGCCACGCCGGTTCTGGAGTTCGCTCAGTGGAACGTGCAGGTCACCGCCCTCGAGGGGGCTGAGGGCATCGACCGGTTCAACGGGGCGGCCCGCACCTGCTACTACGAGGCTCCCGATCCGCTGGTGTGTCCCACCGGGCAACTCGGCATCGTGCTGGACGGCGTCGTGGAGTCGGCGCCGGTCGTCAACGCCCGGGCATTCGAGCGCGACCGCATCAACATCACCGGCGCCTTCAGCGAGGCCGAGGCGCGGGACCTGGCGCTGGTGCTGGACTACGGCGCCCTGCCGCTGGTGTTCGAGGACCCCGCCGAGACCGGCCTGGTGCGCACCGTCTCGGCCACGCTGGGCCGCGACGCCCTGCGTGCGGGGCTCATTGCGGGCATCGTGGGCCTGGCACTGGTGGCGCTGTACATGCTGGCCTACTACCGGCTCCTGGGTCTGGCCGCGCTCGGCAGCCTGATGGTCTCGGGCGTGCTGCTGTGGGTGATCGTGTCGTTCCTGTCCGAGACGCGCGGACTCGCCCTGACGCTGGCCGGTGTGACCGGCCTGATCGTGGCGATCGGCGTGTCGCTGGACTCCAACGTGGTCTATTTCGAGCACCTGAAGGAGGACGTCCTGGAGGGCCGCACCCTGCGCAGCTCGGTCGACCAGTCGTTCCCTGTGGCGTTCCGGACGATCTTCTGGGCGAACCTGGCCACGCTCATCGGCGCCGGCATCCTCTGGTTGCTCACCATCGGATCGGTGCGGGGGTTCGCGGCCATGCTGGCCTTCGCCTCCATCCTGGATCTGGTGGCCACGTACTTCTTCCTCCGACCGGTTGTGCGGGGCCTGGCCCGCTGGAGCGCGCACCGTCCGGCGCTGGTGGGGATGGCGACGGTCGTGGCGGCCGCCGCCGATGCCGGGATGCCGGCCGGCGGTGACCCGGCCGTCGGGAAGGCGCCGTCATGAGCGAGCAGGGGCTGACAGTGCGCCGCGGTCTGCGGCGCATGTACGCCAACCAGGTCAATCTGGACCTCGAGCGGCTGTGGCGTCGCTCGGTGGTGCTGTCGATGGTCATCCTGTTGATCGCCGGCGGCGCCTGGCTGTTCAGAGGCCTGAATCTGGGTATCGAGTTCGAGGGCGGCACCTTCTGGGAGGCGCCGCTGGGGGACTATTCCACCGCCGAGATCCGCGGCGCCCTGGCGACGGTGGGGCAGGCCGACGCCCGCATCCAGGAACTTGGTGGGGGCATCGTGCGCGTGCGTGCGGAGGTGGCCGCCACCAACACCGCAGAGGTGGCCGCCGTGTCCGCAGCGCTGGCCGAACTGGGCGGCATCAGTCCCAACGACATCTCGTTCTCGGCGGTCGGCCCGTCGTGGGGGGCCGAGATCACCAGCAAGGCCCGCCTGGCGCTCGTCGTGTTCTTCATCGTGATCGCCGTCTACATCTGGCTGCGGATGGAGTGGAAGATGGCGGTGTCGGCCCTCGTGGCGGTCGGCCACGACATCCTCGTCACCGTGGGCTTCTATGCCCTGTTCGGCTTCGAAGTGACCCCCGCCACGGTCATTGCCTTCCTGACCATCCTGGGGTATTCCCTATATGACACGCTGGTCGTTTTCGACAAGATCCGCGGCAACGCCCGCACCCGCAAGGACCCGTACTTCGAGATCGTCACCCGCTCGGTCAACGAGGTCTTCATGCGGTCGGTCAACACCACCATCACGTCGGTGCTGCCGGTGCTGTCACTGCTGATCATCGGCCGCTTCGTGCTCGGCGCGGTGACGCTGCAGGAGTTCTCGATCGCCCTGCTGGTGGGTCTGCTGGCCGGCACCTACTCGTCGCTGTTCGTGGCGTCGCCGCTGGTGGCCTGGCTGCACGTCTGGGTCACCGGCGAACGGCCCGGGCAGCAGCCTTCCCACGAGCGCCGGCCCGCAGCACCGGCGCCACGCGCCCGGCGGCCCGGAGGCGGGCCGGTCGGCAGGTCGGGGGTCACGACCACCCGGACTCACCCGGCGCGGCCTGCCAAGAAGCGCCGCAAGTGAGCGATCCCGTGCGAGTTGCCGTCACTACCCGGCTCGCCCGATGAATCCCGGTGAGGCCGAGCGTCTCTGGCGGGAACTGGTCCGGGAGATCCCGGACTTTCCCACCGCCGGGGTCGGATTCAAGGACATCACCCCGGTCCTGGGGCACCCCGGAGCCTTCGCGGCCTGCGCCGACGGGTTGGCCGAGCGATTCGCAGACGCCGGTGTCGAGACGGTGGCGGCGGCTGAGGCCCGGGGGTTCATCTTCGGCATCCCGGTGGCCGAACGGCTCGGTGCCGGGTTCGCCGCGGTCCGTAAGCCGGGGAAGCTGCCGGCGGCGACCGTCGGCGTGGAATACGCGTTGGAGTACGGCACCGACCAACTCGAGATGCACGTGGACTCCTTCGCTCCGGGGGCTCGAGTGCTCATCGTGGACGACGTGCTGGCAACCGGTGGCACCGCCCGGGCGACCTGCGACCTGGTGGAGCGCGCCGGCGGGCAGGTGGTGGGATGTGCCTTCTTCGTGGAGTTGGCGTTCCTCGGCGGCCGGCGCCACCTCGAGGGCCTGCGCGTGGAGTCGTTGCTCACCTATACCTAGGCAGGGACGAGTGATCGTGCGCTGTCTCTGCGATGCTATTGGTGTGAGGCGCGGCCGATTGTGAGGCAGGGACTGTGAGCGTCGGGGCGCCCACCGAGGTTCCCGCCGCCGAACCGCTCGGCGGGTCCCCCTGGGGCCGGCTGCAGCCCTGGCGAGGGCATCCGGCCGCAGGGCCGATCACGTCGCTGCTCGTGGAGTACGCGACGCACTTCCCCAACTCCGACACCGAATTGATCGAGCGGGCCTACGCCTGGGCGGCCAGCGCCCACCAGACCCAGCGCCGCAAGTCGGGCGAGCCATTCGTGGAGCATCCACTCAGCGTGGCGCGCATCGTCGCCCGCCTGGGCCTCGACGACGTGAGTGTGGCGGCCGCCCTGCTGCACGACGTCATCGAGGACACCGACCGGACACTCGCCGACGTCGAGGCCGTCTTCGGTCCCGAGGTGGCGAAGATCGTCGACGGCGTCACCAAGCTGGACCGCGTCGAGTTCACCACCCGCGAGCGCCACCAGGCCGCATCGTTGCGCAAGATGCTGGTGGCGATGGCCAAGGACCTGCGGGTGCTCATCATCAAGCTGGCCGACAGGCTGCACAACATGGGCACGCTGGCGGCCCTCTCGCAGGCCAAGCAGCAGAAGGTGGCGCGGGAGACCCTCGACGTCTACGCCCCGCTGGCGCACCGCCTCGGGATGCAGGACATGAAGAGCCGGCTGGAGGACCTGGCCTTCGCCGCGCTCCATCCGAAGTGGTACGCCCAGATCGATCACCTCGTCGCCGAGCAGGACCCCGAACGAGACCTGTTCCTGGCCCAACTGCTGGTCACCGTGGAAGGACGGCTGCTCGAAGTGGGCGTCGGTGCCGAGGTGACCGGTCGGCCGAAGCACCTCTGGAGCATCTACGAGAAGATGGTGCTCAAGAACCGCGAGTTCAGCGACATCTACGACCTGGTGGGCATCCGGATCGTCACCGAGAACGTGCGGGACTGCTACGCCGTGCTCGGTGCCGTCCACGCCATCTGGAAGCCGCTGCAGGGGCGGTTCAAGGACTACATCGCCATGCCCAAATTCAATCTCTACCAGAGCCTGCACACGGCGGTGGTGGGGCCCCGGGGCAAGGTGGTGGAGGTGCAGATCCGCACCCGGGAGATGCACACCCGGGCCGAGCACGGCGTCGCCGCCCACTGGGACTACAAGGAGGAGAGCGGCGGCGATCTGGCCTGGCTCTCCAGGATCATCGACTGGTCCGAGGAGAGCGACGACCCCGAGCAGTTCCTCGGCAACCTGAAGACCGAGTTCGAGCAGGACGAGGTGTTCATCTTCACACCGCAGGGCGATGTGGTGACCCTGCCCGTGGGTGCCACCCCGGTGGACTTCGCCTATGCCATCCACACCGAGGTGGGCCACGGCTGCATCGGCGCCCGCGTCAACGGCCGCCTCGTGGCGCTCACCACGAAGGTCTCCACCGGCGACACCGTCGAGGTGATGACCTCCAAGGATCCCGATGCCGGGCCCTCACAGGACTGGCTGCAGTTCGTCGCCACGAGCCGGGCACGCTCGCGGATCCGCCAGTGGCTCACGAGGGAGCGCCGCACCGAGGCCCTCAACAGGGGGCGTGACGAGATCACCACCGAGTTGCGCAGGGAGTCGCTGCCGATCGCCCCGGTTATCCGATCCGAGACGCTGCGCGAGGTGGCCAGGGCCCTCAACTACGACGGCACCGACGCCCTGTTCGTGGCGGTCGGGGAACGCCAACTGTCGGCGCGCACCGTCACCGAGCGGGTCGCCCGCCGGCTGCGGGGTGAGGATGCGGAGGGCGCCCAGCCCGCCGAACGGGTCTCGGCGACCGCGCTGGCGCCCCGGCGTTCCACCCAGAAGCGCTCCGCCGGGGCCGGTGTGCACGTCGAAGGTCTCGGCGACGTGTGGGTACGCCTCGCCAAGTGCTGCACGCCGGTGATGCCCGACGACATCATCGGGTTCGTGACCCGCGGCAGGGGAGTGTCGATCCATCGGGCGGACTGCGCCAACGCCGCAGCTCTCGGCGGCGACGGCGAGGCGGCGCGCCTCATCGACGTGGAATGGGAGGAGGGTGCCGCCACCGTGTTCACCGCGGCGCTCGAGGTGCGTTCACTCGACCGGCCGCACCTGCTGCGTGACGTGGCGGTGGCGGTCTCCGAGCAGCAGGCCAACATCACCTCGGTGAACGCCCGTGCCGGTGCCGACGGGGCCTCGATCATGCGCTTCGAGTTGGAACTCTCCGACGGCGCGCAGCTGTCCTCGGTGCTGCATGCCGTACGCCGGGTCGACAACGTCTACGACGCCTACCGGGTGTTGCCGGGAGGCGGCCGCGGCTAGCTGCGTCTGTCCGGGCGGGGCCGCCGGTGTTCGTCGGCGGATCGTCTGGCGAAATCGATCCGGCGCCGACCCCCGGCGTCCCCGCCCTCGCGGGTTTGCGGCTGTCCGCCCTCGCGCTCAGTGGCCGAGGGCTGCGGTCAGTGCTTCGGTGACGTCGGTGTGGGTGAACTCGAAGCCGTCCGCGAGGAGGGCCTCGGGGATGACGCGGACGCTCTGGGTGAGGCCGGCCACTGCTTCGGAGCCGAGGAGGAGGCTTGGCACCAGGAGGGGTACGGGCAGGACCGCGGGGCGGTTGAGGGTGCGGCCGAGGGCGCGGGTGAACTCGGCGTTGGTGACGGGGTTGGGTGCGGTGAGGTTCACCGGTCCGGACACGTCGCTGTCCAGGAGGTGGACGATGGCGGCGACGGTGTCGGTCAGCGTGATCCAGCTCACCCAGCGGTCGGCTGGGCCGAGGCGCCCGCCGAGTCCCAGCTTGAACAGGGGCAGCTGCCGGCGCAGGAACGGCCCATCGGCGGACAGGACGACGCCGGTTCGCAGCAGCACCGTGCGCAGCGCCGCCTCCGGTTGGGCCGCCGCCTCCCATTCCTGGCACAACTCGGCCAGGAACCCCGTGCCCGGTCCGGTGCTCTCTGTCACGACGCTGTCGCCCCGCTCGCTGTAGAAGCCCATGGCTGAGGCGCTGAGGATCACCTCCGGCGGCCGCGCCAGGCCCGAAACCGTGGCGGCCAGCAACGCGGCGCTTCGGATGCGGCTGTCGCGCAGCACCTGCTTGCGGGCGGCGGTCCAGCGGCGGTCGCCGATGCCCGCACCCGCCAGGTTGATGACCGCCCCAACACCCTCCAGCGCGGCGCGATCGACGGTTCCGGTCACCGGGTCCCAGGTGATCTCGTCGCCGGCGGACGCCGGGCTGCGAACCAGTCGCAGCACGGCCACGTGCCCGCGGCGAAGTTCGGTGACGAGGGCCCGGCCGATGAGGCCGCTCGACCCTGCGATCACGACAGGCCTGCCATCCGAACGGTTCACGACACCTCCCAAGGGCGGCTGCGCGTTGGGTGGTCCACGCTACGTCCCTGGTGGCCGCTAGCGTCGCCACGTCCCTGGTGGCCGCTAGCGTCGCCACGGTGAGCACGAGGATGCTGATCGCCCTGAGCCTGCTGTGCGGCCTGGCGATTCTGGCCGCCTTCGCGTTCCAGGTGCTCATCCGCTGACTCGGCACCACCCGGCGTTCCGGCCGGGCCGGGAAGTGCACGTTCGCCCGGATAGAGCCACCGCCGGCTACCCTGCGCTGTTGCTCCTGAGTGTTACTGTGGCTAGTGTTGCCCCTGGCAAATGGGGATGAGGGTCCGTACTGAAAATGTCAAGACGTGCGCGGCTTCTCGCCGCCTGCCTGCTTGTCCTCCTGCCAGCCCTGCCTGCCCGCGCCCAGGACTCCGCCGACCACCAGTACCTGCAGGACCGGCTCGCCGGCGACAGCACGCTGGTCCAGTCCCGTTCGGAACTCGACAAGTTCGGTGCCGAGCAGGGCCTCCTCGGCACCCGGATCCAGGACCTGCAGCTCTCGACGGAGCAGCTCGAAGTCGAGTTGACACGAACGGCCGACCTGATCGCGTTTTCGGAGGCCCGTCTGGCGGGGATCACCGCGCGCCAGGCCCTCACAGCCGATTTGCACGCCGCGGCCGAGCGAGCACTGCGGCGCGCAGAGGCCGACTTCGCCGACCGGAAGCAACTGGCGGCCGAGCGGCTCGTCAACATGTACGTCTACTCGACCGAGCACCGCACCGCCCTGTCGTGGCAGGTCAGTGACGTTCACGATCTGGAGAACCGCCATGTCCTGCTGACCATGGTGGGTGAGCACGACAAGGAGTTGCTGGAGAGCCTCGACGCCACGATCATCGAGATCGGCGAACGCCGCGAGTCGCTGGAATCGTTGCAGCAAGCCATCGAGGCGCTGGCCACTCAGGAGTCCGAGGTCCTCGCCGAGAACAACCGCAACCGCGACCTGCAGGCGGCGCTGCACGCCGAGCTGCAGACACGGATCCAGCATCTGCACGACGAGATCGAGGCGCTCGAGGCGGCCCAGGCGGAGGTCGCGGCCATCATGGCCAAGCGGATCACCGAGATCGAACTCGAGGCCGCCGAGCGGGATCGCCTCCGCCGCGTCTGCTTCGACAGGCCGCGTCAACCGCTCGACAGCGACGGGTCCTGGATCGACTGTCCCGCCGTCGGCGTCGTGATCCCGCCGAACGCCGTGCGCTGGCCGCTGGTCGAGCGGGTGACCTCCGAGTACGGCCCACGCTGGGGGCGGATCCACGAGGGCATCGACATCGCCGGCACCCACGGCGCGCCGATCAACTCCGCAGAGTCGGGCCGCGTGGACTACGCGGGCTGGATCGGTGGCTACGGCAACACCGTCATCGTGGACCACGGAGGTGGGATGAGCACCCTGTACGGCCACATGCACGATCTCGCCGTCTCGGAGGGTGAGACCGTGTCCATCGGCCAGGTCCTGGGCTACGTGGGCAACAGCGGCCTGTCCCAGGGCCCGCACCTGCACTTCGAGGTGCGAGTCAACGGCGTGCCGGTGAACCCCCGGCAGTACCTTCCGTAGCGGCGAACACCGGACCGCTGGCTCGGGGGCCGGCGGGGGCCGACCGGTAGGCTGACGGCGTGACGTCGCACGACCTGATCGTGGTGGGCGGCGGCCCTGCCGGCTACGCCTCGGCGCTGTACGCGGCGAGCGCCGGGCTGGACGTGGGCCTCGTGGAGCGCTCCAAGCTCGGCGGCACGTGCCTGCACGTGGGCTGCATCCCCGCCAAGGAGTTGCTGGAGACCGCCGCGGTCTACCGGGCCGTGGGCCACGCCGGCGAGTTCGGTGTCGGCACCTCGGCGCCCACCCTGGACATGGCCGTGGCCCAGAGCCGCAAGCAGGGCATCATCGACCGCCTCACCGGCGGGCTGGCCAAGCTGCTCGGCAGCCGCAAGGTGACCGTCTACGACGGCAGCGGCTCCCTGGGAACCGATCGCACCGTGACGGTGACCGGCGGCGCCGAGAGCGTGACGCTGACCGGCCGCCACATCATCCTGGCGACCGGCTCGGTGCCCCGGGGGCTCGGCGGGGTCAGCGTCGACGGCGAGCGGGTGGTGACCTCCGACGAGTTGCTGTCGATCGAGTCGGTGCCGGCCGGCGCCATCGTCATCGGCGGCGGTGCCATCGGCTGCGAGTTCGCCTCGATGCTGAGCGACATGGGCAGCGAGGTGACGCTGCTGGAGGTCCTGCCGCGGCTGCTGGCCGGGTGTGACACCGAGGTGAGCCGCCAGGTCGAACGGTCCTTCAAGCGCCGGGGCATGAAGGTGCACACCGGCGTCAGCACCTCCGGCGCCGAACCCGACGGCCGCTCGATGGTCGTGCGCTACGGCGACGGAGCTGAGGCGCGGGCCGAACTCGTCGTGCTGAGCGTCGGGCGCCGACCCACCACCGAGAGTCTGGGCCTCGACGGCACCGCCGTGCAGGTCGACGACCGCGGCTTCGTGGTCGTCGACGAGTACTGCCGCACCGGCGCCGACGGCGTTTATGCGGTCGGTGACGTCATCGCCACCCCGCAACTGGCGCACGTGGGCTTCGCAGAAGGCATCCTGGCCGTGCAGCACCTGCTGGGCGAGGAGCCGGCGCCGGTGGACTACGGGAACGTGCCCTGGTGCATCTACTGCCGCCCGGAGGTGGCCTTCGCCGGTCTCAGCGAGCAGGACGCCGCCGACGCCGGGCTGGACGTGGTCGTCTCCAAGCACCGTTACGCCGCCAACGGTCGGGCGATGATCGTGGGCGATACCGACGGTTTCGTGAAGGTGGTGGCCGAGCGCAGCGCCGACGGCACCCCCGGGAGGTTGCTGGGGGTGCACCTCGTGGGGCCGTGGGCGACCGAGCAGTTGGGCCAGGGGTATCTGGCCGTGAACTGGGAGGCCACCGTTGCCGACGTGGCCGGCCTCATCCAGCCGCACCCCACCCTCAGCGAACTGTTCGGTGAGACGGTGCTGTCGCTGACCGGCCGCTCGCTGCACGGCTAGCGGCGCTGCTGCGACAGCCACCGGCGGGAACACCGACAAGACCGAGAACACAAGGACGAGCGCAATGGCCGACGTGGTTCTTCCACAACTGGGCGAGACGGTGACCGAGGGCACCATCATCCGCTGGATCCGCCAGGTCGGCGACGCGGTGGATCGCGACGAGCCGCTCTTCGAGATCTCCACTGACAAGGTGGACTCCGAGGTGCCGTCACCGGCGTCGGGAGTCCTGACCCAGGTAGTGGTGCCGGAGGGCGAGACAGTGGAGGTGGGCGCGCTGCTGGCGGTCATATCCGACAGCGCTGATGCGCCCGCGCCCGAGCCGGCTCCCGCGCCACCGGCTGGTGGCGAGATTGCGCCGGAGCCGCCTCCCGAGCCGCCCGCGGCCGGAGCCCCCGAGCCGGAGCCGTCTGTGGCCGGAGCCCCCGAGCCGGAGCCGTCTGTGGCCGCGACGCCCCCGCCCGAACCGGATCCAACCCCGGCGACGCTCCCGCCCGAACCGTCGCCGGAGCCCGATGGCGACCAGCGGTCCCAGCCGCGCCTGCTGTCGCCTGTGGTGCGCAGGCTCGTCAACGAGCACGGCATCGACGTCGCCGGCATCGAGGGCAGCGGCGTGGGTGGCCGCGTCACCCGGGCCGACGTGGAGAGCGTCATCCGCGAGCGCCGGAGCGCCCCCACCGAGCCGGCGCGGCAGCCCGCCGCGGTGGCCGTGCCGGACCCGCAGGCCGTGGGCGACACCGACCCCGGCGCACCCCAGGTCGTGCCCCTCAGCAGCATCCGCAAGACCATCGGCCGGCACATGGTCGCCTCCAAGGCCACGTCGCCACACGTGCTGACAGCGGTGGAGGTCGACTTCGAGGGCGTCGAGGCGGTCCGGCGCAAGGCCAAGTCCGCGTGGCGGGAACAGGAGGGATTCAGCCTCACCTACCTGCCGTTCATCGCCCGGGCGGCCTGCGACGCCATTTCCGACTTCCCGCACATCAACGCCAGCATCGACGGCACCGACCTCGTGGTGCACCGCAGCGTGCACCTCGCCGTGGCGGTTGATCTTGACTTCCAGGGGCTCCTGGCACCCGTCGTGAGGGACGCCGAGACCAAGCGCATGCGTGCCATCGCCCGCGAGGTCGTGGACCTGGCCGCCCGTGCCCGCCGCAAGGAGCTCTCGGCCGCCGAGGTGACCGGGGGGACCTTCACGATCACCAACCCCGGCCAGTACGGCACCCTCATGCAGTTCCCGATCATCAACCAGCCGCAGGTGGCGATCCTGTCCACCGACGGGATCAAGCGGCGCCCGGTCGTGGTGACCGGCGAGCGCGGCGACGAGGCCATCGCCATCCACTCGGTCGGCGTGCTGGCGCTGGCCTGGGACCACCGGGCCTTCGACGGCGCATACGTGGCCGCGTTCTTGGACCGCCTGCGCCACATCATCCAGACGCGGGACTGGGAAGCCGAGATCCGCTAGTGGCGCCGGAGGTGGCGGCCGCTCGCCCGGCGCCCCCGGCGCGCACCGCCGCCGGAGCCGCCCGCGTCGAGGTCGTGAAGCCGGCGCACCTTGCGGTCCGCTGGCTCGGCCGGGTCGGCTATGACGAGGCCTGGGCGCTGCAGCGGGGCCTGCACGCCCACAGCGCCCGCAATCACCTGCTGCTGCTCGAGCACCCGCACGTCGTCACCATGGGCCATCGCGCCACCGCAGCGCACGTGCTGGTGGATCCCGCTGCTGCCGGCGCCGAACTGTGTACCACCGACCGGGGAGGCGACGTCACCTACCACGGTCCCGGTCAGCTCGTCGGCTACCCGATCCTGACGTTGGGTGGCCCGCGTGCGGGAGGTCTCGGCGCCGCCGCGGCCTACGTGGAGAGCCTGGAGGACCTGCTCATCGAAGTGCTCGATGACCTGGGGCTGGCGGGGGCCGGCAGGCTCGAGCGTCACCGGGGGGTGTGGCTCGACCCCGCAGGCCCGCGGCCGCGCAAGATCGCCGCCATCGGGGTGCGCGTGCGGCGGGGACGCACCCTGCACGGGTTCGCCCTGAACGTGGATCCGGACCTCAGCTGGTTCGCCCGGATCGTCCCGTGCGGCATCAGTGAGCACCCGGTCACGTCGCTGGCGGCCGAGGGGGTGGCGCTCACCATGTCCGACCTGGTCGACGCAACCGCGGCGCGTGCCGTTCAACGGTGGGGGAGCGCGGGCTGGGACCGGGCGGACATCACTGCGACCGGCCGTCCGCCGGCACCGCAACGGGTGGAGGCGACGGCCATGGCCCAGCCCACCGCCGGCGCGGCTCCTGCGACAGGGCGACCGCGCGGGGCGCCACCGGCGCCTGTCACGTTCCTTGCTACCTCGGAGGTGGAGCGTGCCGCCGCGGACGGTGACGCGCAGCCCCAGCCTGTGCCGGCTCGGCTCGGCGGCGGGAACCCGGCGCCGGGGACTGCCGCCGCCGGTGGGCGCAAGCCGTCCTGGATGCGCGTGGTGGCCCGAACCGGGCCGGAGTTCCGCCGGATCAAATCGGTCATGGCGGACCTGGGTCTGGTCACCGTCTGCGAGGAGGCCGGCTGCCCGAACATCTACGAGTGCTGGGAGCAGGGGACGGCCACGTTCATGCTCGGCGGCGAGCGCTGCACCAGGGCCTGCGGTTTCTGCCTCATCGATACCCGCCGGCCCGAGCCCCTCGACCCCGCTGAGCCCGAGCGGGTGGCCGCCGCGGTCGCCCGCATGGATCTCGAGCACGCAGTCGTGACGGCCGTCGCCCGCGACGACGTGGCCGACGGGGGTGCGGCGCACTTCGCGGCCTCTATCCGGGCGATCCGGGGACTGCGCCCGTCGGTGACCGTCGAGGTCCTGATCCCCGACTGCAAGGGCGACCCCGCCGCGCTCGAGGTGATCTTCGACGAGCGCCCCGACGTGCTGAACCACAACATCGAGACCGTGGCCCGGCTGCAGCGGCTGGTGCGGCCGTCCGCCGGCTATGCCCGCAGCCTGGCCGTGCTGGCCCGAGCCAAGGCCGCCGGGCTGGTCACGAAGTCCTCGATCATGGTGGGGTTGGGCGAGACCGCTGCTGAATTGACCGAAGCGCTCGGAGACCTCGCCGGGGTGGGCTGCGACATCGTCACGATCGGCCAGTACCTGCGGCCCAGCAGCGCCCACCTTCCGGTGGAGCGCTGGTGGTCGCCGGAGGAATTCGAAGAGCTCGCCGCCATCGGCACAGGACTCGGCATCGGGCACGTAGAGGCGAGCCCGCTGACGCGCTCCAGCTATCACGCCGCGGGGGCGGCCCGCTCGGTCGGGGCCACTGCCGTCCGTGCCTGAGACGCCGGGGGGAGCGGGCGGTCTCTCACGGCTGCCGGCCCGGCCGTGAGCGAGGTACACGCCGCAACCGTCCTGGCGCAGTGGGCGGCGGGCGGCTTGCTCTTCGGGTGGGTGACCACGCGCCGGCGCGAGGTCGGGCCCGGGTACGGCTGGCTCCTTCGGTCGCTCTACGCGGCTCTGGCGGCGCTTGCGGGCATCGTCGGGGTAACCGCCGGCTTCCGGCCGGCACGCGACGTGGCCGCCCTGGTGGCCGCCGCCGTGGCCTTGGGCGTCGGCGTCGTGGCCTACCGGCGCCGCGCTGCGACACCCTCGGCGCAGAGGGCCGACGCGCTACGCCGCCGCAACCGGGTGGCGGCGATGCTCGGCCGCCGGGCCGGCGAGCCCGCCTCACCGGAGGGCCCGGGATTCCCGCCGGCTCCGGATCTTGTGGCCCCGCTGGTGGCGTTCGCGGGAGTCGTCGCCGGGGGCGTCTCCGCAGGCGGGCCGTTGGCCCTGTCGGTCGCCCGGGTGGTCACCGGAGCGCTCTTGTACGGTGCGGTGTCCGACGCCATGCTGCTGGGGCACTGGTACCTGGTGCAGCCGGGCCTGCGCCGCGCCCCCCTCGTGCAACTCGTGCGCTGGGCCATGGTGCTCTGGATCGCCGAGACGGCGGTGCTGCTGTGGCCCACCGGTGTGGTCTCGATCCTCACCGGCACTGTCGACGACGGTTTCGGCGGCTTCCTGGGCTGGTACTGGGTGATGTGCGCTGCCGGGAGCGCGGTCCTGTTGGGCGCCACCGAGGCGGCGCTGCGGATCCGTCGCTACGCGGCCGTGATGGCCGCCACCGGCCTGCTGTACCTGGCCATCATGACCACGTTCGGCATGGATCTCATCGCGCGAGTGTCGCTGCGCCCGTGAGGCGGACCACGTCCCCAGCGAGGCGGCTGAGCGCGCCCACGCGGGCGTCGTCGGGGGCCGATTCCCGGCGCATCATGGCCAGAGGGCGGTGCGCCACTGCCTCCCCGAAGGCGTCGACGAGCTCGGGGTCGTTCCCGCCCACCGCCTCGGGAAGCACCGTCCACGCCAGACCGACCGCCGCCACCTGGCGCAGCACGTCGGGGTTCTGGGAGGTGAGGGTCACGACGGGCTCGATACCTCGCTCCGCCAGCCCGGCCTCGATCAGTGCCCGGGTGCGCGACCCCTCCGGCGGCAGCGCCCACTCGACCTCGGTGGCGCCAGGGTGGGTCGCCTCCTCGCCCCGGCGGGCGTAGGCGCGCAACTCCTCGGTGCCCAGCACCTCGCCGGTCAGCCCATCCGGTGGGGGACCGACGGCGAAGACCAGGTCCAATTCGTACCTCGACAGCAGGTCGCAGAGAGCCGAGGTGGAGTCCACGACGAGTTGCAACTCCACGCCCGGGTGCGACCGGCGGAAGATCATCAGGGCGTCGGGGAGCAGGTACAGGGTGGCCGCGTCGGTCAGACCGATGCGCAGGCTGCCGGCGTCGCCGTGGTGGCGCGACCGGATCCACGTCTCCAACTCGCCGGTGCGCCCGAGCACCTCGGCGGCGAAATCGGCCACCATCCGCCCGGCCTCGGTGAGGCGCCGGCGCCGCCCGTCCTGCTCGAACAGCACGACGCCCAGACGCTGTTCCAGTTGCGCCAGGCTCTGCGACAGTGCCGGTTGGCTGATCCCGAACGCGCGTGCGGCCTCGGTGAAGGAGGACAGTTCCGCCACCTTCTGGAGGTGGCCGAGGGCGCGGGTGCTGACGTTCAGCGGCACCTGCTCGTCTCCGGAGCGGTTCTTG
>JAPONU010000021.1 GCA_026713745.1 bacterium | reverse complement strand
GCAGATGTCGGTGGCGTAGGGGCAGCGGGTCCGGAACCGGCATCCCGAGGGGATGTCGAGCGGCGAGGGAATGTCCCCCGAGATGGGGGCGGTCTCGTCGGCAGCGCCGAGCGCGTACGGATCGGGATGGGCGTCGAGCAGCGCCCTCGTATACGGGTGCTTGGGGGCTCGGAAGACCGCGTCGACCGGACCCTCCTCCACGATGCGTCCCAGGTACATGATGGCCACCCGATCCGCCACGTGCGACACGACGGCCAGATCATGAGCGATGAAGATCATCGCCAAGCCCAGGTCGTCACTGAGCTGGGAGAAGAGGTTCAGTATCTGGGCCTGGATCGAGACGTCCAACGCGCTGACGGCCTCGTCCGCGATCAGTACCTCGGGCTGCACTGCGAGGGCTCGGGCGATTGCGGCCCGTTGCCGCTGCCCGCCACTCAGCGCCCGCGGCCGGCGACCGGCGAAAGAGCGCGGGAGACCCACCACTTCGAGAAGTTCGTACACGAAGTCGTCTCCCTCACGGCCATGCACTCTGCCGGCCTCCCCGATGGCGGCCCCGATGGACATCTGCGGGTTGAGGGATGTGAACGGGTCCTGGTAGATCATCTGCATCCGGCCGTGCAGATCGCGGCGCTCCTGCCCGGCGGTCTCGGTCACGTCGACGCCGTCGAAGACGATCCGCCCGCTGTCGGGTCGGTACAGGGCAACCAGGCATCTGGCCAGGGTGCTCTTGCCGCTGCCGGATTCGCCGACGATTCCGAGCACCTCGTTCGGCAGGAGATGAATCGACACCCCGTCGACGGCGAGGATCCGCTCGGACGGCCTCCTGCGCAGGATCGCGAGCAGCGAGCGCCCGACCGCGAACCACTTCTCGAGCCCCTCCACGACGAGGATGGGCTCGCCATCGCCGGCCCGGGCGCGCATCCCTGCGGGCTGCGTGCTCATGTCTCGCTCCGTGCAAACGGGCACGCGGAGAGCTGCGCCGCCGAGACGGGCGTCAACTCCATCGACACCTCCGAACACTCGTCCCGAGCCATCGGGCACCGGGAGGCGAACGGGCAACCCGCGCCCAGTTCCAGCAGGTCCGGCGGCTGGCCCGGAATGGTCCTCAGGGCGGACCGCTCTCCGGGTACGAGCTGCGGCATCGCATCGATGAGCGCCCGCGTGTACGGGTGGTCGGGGCGCGAGAACAGGACATCGGTCGGAGCGACCTCCACGATGCGCCCGGCGTACATGACGGCCACGCGGTCGGCCGTGGTCCCGATGACTCCCATGTCGTGCGAGACCAGGATCATCGACATGTTGCGCTCCCGCCGCAGGTCCTCCAGAAGCCGCAACACCTGATCCTGGATCGTCACGTCGAGCGCGGTGGTCGGCTCGTCGGCGAGCAACAGCCGCGGCTCGCCGGCCAAGGCCATGGCGATCATGACCCGCTGGCGCATGCCGCCGCTCAACTCGTGGGGATGCGCCGACATGCGCCTGTCCGGTGCCGGAATCCCCACCCGCTCGAGCAACTCGATGCTCCTGGTCCGCGCCGCTCTTCGGCCGAGTCCGGCGTTCAGCCGCAGGACCTCCGAGATCTGGTGGCCGACGGTGAAGACGGGATTGAGGGCACTGGCAGGGTCCTGGAAGATCATGGCGATCTCGCGGGCACGAAGTTGGCGCATCTCCGAGCGACTGAACTCCAGCACATCGCGCCCGTCGTAGTCGATGCGTCCGCCGAGCACCGCGCCCGGGTGCGGCACCATCCCCACGATCGCACGGCACGTGACGCTCTTGCCCGACCCCGACTCGCCGACGAGGCCGAGCACCTCGCCCTGACCGACGGTCAGATGGGCGTCGTTGGCTGCGAGGACGACGCCCTCCAGCGATGGGAAGCCGATGCGGAGACCCTCGATCGTTAAGAGCGGGGGCACCTTGGAGTCCGGCCCCTGTGCCCGGCGCGCCGCGTCGGTTGACATCAGCCGACCACCCCGAACTTCTGACCGAGGCGGTCGGCCAGGGAGTCACCGATCATGCTGAAGCCCGCTCCGAGGACCACGATCACCACGCCCGGCAGGGTCGTCACCCACCACGCCTGCAGGAGGAACGACTGGCCGTCGGCCACCATCGATCCCAGTTCCGCGGTCGGCGCCTGCACGCCCAGCCCCAGGTACGACAGCCCCGCCAGCAGCAGCAGGTTCAGGACGATGTCGGCCATGGAGAACACGAGATTCGACCTGACGAGGTTGGGGATGGCGTGGCGGAGGATGACGCGCCGCGGCGAGTAGCCCAACGTGCGTGCAGCGAGGATGAACTGCTGCTCCCGCAGCACCAGCATGTCCCCCCTGGTGAGGCGGGCATACAGTGTCCAGCCCACGGCGAGAACCCCGATGTACACCCCCTTGAGGCCCGGCCCCAGGATCGCCACCACGGCGATCACCAGAACGATGAAGGGGAAGGCGATGAAGGCGTCGATCACGCGGATAGTGATGGCGTCCACCCACCCCCGGAAGTAGCCGGCCAGTGCCCCGACGATCATCCCGAAGGCCATCGGCACGTACGTGATGATGAGCACCACGACCAGGTCGAGCCGGACGGCGTAGAGCGTCCGGGTGAAGATGTCCCGGCCGAACGGATCGGTCCCCATCCAGTGCTTCCCGGAGGGGCTCAGCAGGCGCTGGGTCAGGTCGAGGGCATTGGGATCGGCGGGAGCGATCAGCGATGCGAAGAAGCCGGCGATCGAGAGCGCCCCCACGATGGCGATACCGATGCCCAGGGTGACGTTCGACCACCGCCGCTCCGTCTGAGCCTGGCGCAGCAGGTCGGCCGCCTCCCCCCGGAGACCGACGGCCCGGCGGCCCGCCCACGCGAGAGTCCTCATTCGGCGGCCATCCCTGCTCGCACCCTCGGGTCGACAACGGCGTAGGCGGCGTCGGCGAGGATGTTGACGAGGATGACCATCGCCCCGAAGACGAGGATCAGCCCCTGGATCACGGGATAGTCCCGGTTGAGCACCGACTGCACAAGCAATGCTCCGAGACCCGGAATCTGGAAGACCACCTCCACGATCACCGTGCCGCTGATCAGGAAGCCGATGTTGATGGAGAGAACGCTGATCAGCGGCACGAGGGCGTTGCGCATGGCCAGCTTGCCCACCACCCGGCTCTCCCGGAATCCCCGCGAGCGGGCAGCCTCCACGTAGTCACTCTCGATCGCCTCGATGAGGCTCGAACGCAGCGTCCGCATGAGTTGTGGGGCGAGATAGAGGCCGATCGTGAGCGCCGGCAGCGTGAGATGCAGGAGGATCCCGCCGAACCCTTCCCCGTATCCCCCGCTGGGCAACACGTCCAGCCGGATGGCGAACAGCAGGATCAGCATCAGGCCCAGCCAGAACTGGGGCATGGCGAAGGTCACCATGCTCGTCAGCCGGGCGATCTGGTCGGGCACGCGATTGCGGTAGATGGCCGAGAGGGCGCCGAGCGGCACCGAGATTATCAGCGCCAGGACCGTGGCGTACAGGAGCAGGTAGACCGAGGGCAGGAGCCTGTCGAACACGATGTCGCTCACGGGCGCCCGCTTGATGATGGACGAGCCCAGGTCGCCCTGGAAGGCGCGCTCCACGAACGACGTGATCTGCCGCCCCAACGGGAGGTCCAGCCCGAGATCCTCGTTGACGGCGGCGATGTTCTCGGGCGTCGCCTGGAGTCCCAGCATCTGCACCACCGGGTCGCCCGGAATGAGCCGGATGACCAGGAACGACACGATGATGATGGCGGCCAGCACCCAGACGCTGTGCAGCAGCCGCCGCCCTAGGAACCCCCACATACGCGACTACGACCTCCCGGCGTGGTCGGGTCCCCGTGACCCGGGGACCCGACCAGTATCGCGTCGTGGCGACTACGTCGCCGAGATCAGCCGATCAGTTGCTGAACCACACGTCCTCGAGGTCCCACCAGCCGTTGGGCACGACCCGGAAGCCCTCGACGCCCTCGGCCACCGCGTGCACGGTGGGCAGGAAGAACAGCGTCACCCACGGAGCCTCCTCCATGGCGATCCGCTGCGCCTCGGGCCAGAGCTCGGCCCGGATCGCCTCGTCGGTGGTGAACGCGGCCTCCTCGGTGACGCGTTCGAGCTCGTCGGGGATCTCCCAACCGGTGAAGAAGCCGGCGAGGATGTTGGCGGGGTCCTTGTCGTAGAACAGCAGCGCCACCTCGTCGGGCACGACAACGTCGGAGGTGAACTTCGGCAGCGGCACGCCCGACTCGTACTCCATCGTGAAGAAGCGGTCGCCGAACAGTGTGCCGGTGTCGACCTCCTCGATGGAGAGGTTCACGCCGATCTGCGCCCAGTCCGCCTGCAGGATGGTCCCGAGTTGCTCGTGGGCCGTGGAGCCTGACGGGTAGATGTAGGCGAGGTCGAAGCCGTCGGGCATCGACGAGGCCGCCATCAGTTCCTTGGCCCGCTCCAGGTCGTAGAAGTACGCCGGCAGGGTGTCGTAGTCGGAGTGGTAGAGCGCCTTGGGGATCATGCTGTTGGCGATCTCGCCGACACCCCCGTAGACCGCCTCGTTGATGGCCGCCTTGTTGGTGGCGTAGTTCAGCGCCTGGCGCACACCCACCTCGCCGAGCGGCGGGACGGTGTGGTTCAGGAAGACGCCCTCGTAGCGGACGATGTCGGCGACGTGGATGTCGAATCCGTCGCTGGCCTGCAGATCGGGGATCTGCGTCCACGGCACGCCCTCCACGATGTCGGCGTCGCCGCCCTGGATGCGCAGGATGCGGGCGTTGTCATCGGGGATGTAGTCGAACCGGATCTCGTCGAGATACGGCTTGCCCTCCTCCCAGTAGTACTCGTTGCGCTCGAGGGTGATGTGCGAGCCGGCTACCCACTCCTTCACTTTGAACGGTCCGGTGCCGAGCGGGTTCATCCAGTGGTCGTCGCCTTCGGCCTCCACGGCGGCCTTGTTGATGATCGATGCGGGGAACACCGAGATGTTCTCGAGGAAGGCCCCGACCGGGCGGTCCAGGTTCACCTGCACGGTCTGGTCATCGATGATGTCCACGCTCTCGACCCCGACGCCGAGGCTCGGGATGTTCACGCTGATCGTCGGGTCCGCGAACCGCTCCAGTGAGAACTGCACGTCCTCGGCCGTGACCGGCTCGCCGTTGGAGAACCTGGCGTTGTCACGGATGTGGAACGTCCAGGTCATGCCGTCGGCGCTGGAACTCCATTCGTCGGCCACACCCGGGCCGACGTCCGGGAGGGTGTCGGGGTCGGCTTCCACGAGAGTGTTGAAGATCTGCACCCGCACGAAGATGGACCCGTTGTCGGCGACCCCCGCCGGGTCGAGGTTCTGCGTCTCGAAGAACCGGGCGAAGGTGAGTGAGCCGCCGCGCTGCGGGCCGCCCGGAGCGGCGGCAACCCCTTCGGCTGCTGCTTGGGCTTCGGCTCGCGCCGCGTCGGCTTCGGCCTGAGCAGCCTCCGCCTCGGCTTGGGCAGCGGCCGCCTCTTCGCGTGCCGCGTCGGCCGCGGACCGCGCCTCGTCGGCTTCGGCTTGAGCGGCGGCGGCCTCCGACAGCGCCTCCTCCGCGGCTGCCTGGGCAGCAGCGAGGTCCGCCTCAGCAGCAGCCATCGCCTCCACATTGCCTTCGGCCGTGGCAAGCGCCAATGCCGCTTCTGCCTGGGCTGCTTCAGCCGCGGCCTGTGCCGCCGCAGCTGAAGCATCGGCAGCGGCCGCGTCGGCAATGCCGGTGGCGGCGTCCGCTTGCGCACTGCGGGCCGCGGCTGCCGTCGCCAAGGCTTCGGCCATCGCGTCCGCGGCATCGGCGGCTGCGCTTCTCGCCTCCACCATGGCGGCGTCAGCAGCATCGGCTGCCGCGCCGGCGGCTTCGGATGCGGAGTCATCGGCCGCGCACGACGCGGCGATGAGCATTGTGACCGCAACGAGCACGATGAACCGCCTCCAAGAGCGGCCGTGTCGCGATTTCATGGTGATCTCCTTCCGCCGACGCAAAACGCGGGGCGGAGGAGCGCCTCCCCCCAGTGGCGCCAGTGATCAGCACTGTAGTGCAGCCCGGATATTGCTGCTTCCAGGGGCCTCCTCGGCGCCGCTAAACGCAGTCGGAAGAAGCATCGCAATCCCCGCACGGCTCTCGAAAGCAAGCATCCCCGGTTCGCGCCAGACTTCCTGGTCACGACACCGCGCACGGAGTTCCCAGCACGATCAGAGTCCGACGACGCCCTTTGCCCGCATCACAAGCGGCGGTTACACTTCCGGCACTTCCCGTTCAAACTGGTGGCCGGTGGCTTTTTCCTCGCGTTCCCTATTGCTCGGGTCCACTAAGCAACGCAGGAGGACCGATGAAGTACTTGAAGAAGAGCGGCGTTCTGGCGACGCTGCTCGCGCTCGCGCTCGTGGCAGCGGCGTGTGCGGCTGACGACTCGGAGGCCGCCGACGCGGCCATGGCCGAGGCGCAGGGCGCATCGGCCGCTGCGGCGGAGGCGCTATCGGAAGCTCAGGCCACCGCAGCCGCTGCCCGCAGTGCCCAGGCTGACGCCGCCACTGGCATCGCCGATGCCGCCGCGGCGGGCGCCAACGCACAGGCCGGGCTCGCCGCAGCCGAAGCGGCGCAGGCCGCCGCCGACCTGGCCCAGGCCACCGCCGAGGGCAACGTGGAAGCCATGGCAGCCGCCGAAGCGGCACTGGCGGACGCGCAGGCCGCCGCTGATGCGGCGCTCTCCGAAGCCGCCGCCGCGCAGGCCGAAGCCGCCGCCGCGCAGGCCGAGGCCGACGCGGCGCGAGAGGCCGCCGCCGCTGCTCAGGCCGAGGCCGACGAGGCGCGAGCCGAGGCGGAGGCTGCCACCGCAGCCGCCGCAGAGGCTGCCGGCTCCGCTGGTGGCACAATCGAGCTGGACTTCCTCGTCTTCGAGACGCCGAACCTGCCGGCGGAGTTCTGGGACGACGCCATCGCCCGCACCGTGGCGGACTTCCCGCAGTTCAAGATCAACAAGATCGTCGCCCCCGACCTGAACATCGGTGACTTCCTCAAGCAGCTGGCGGCCACCGACCAGCTCCCGGACGTCATGATGAGCAACTTCTCCACCGCGGAGTTCATCGCCGAGGGCCTGCTGCTGCCGTTCGAGCCGGAGGACCTCGAGCGGTTCATCGACCCGGTCGGCCTCGGGTACACCGACGGCCGGCAGTACGCGCTGCCGATGCTCACGGTCTACGAGTCGGGCGTCTTCTACAACAAGGACATGTTCGAGGCGGCCGGCATCACGTCCGAGCCGGAGACCTGGGACGAGTTCATCAATGCCGCCCTGGCGATCGCGGCCTCGGGCGAAACCCCGTTCGTGATCGGCGGCGCCGGCGGCGACGCCTGGGCCGCGGGCTGGCCGATCATGAACCTCGCCTCGCTCAACGTGACGGGCGCGGACCCGACGTTCAACCAGAAACTCAAGAGCGGTGAGGCCAAGTTCACCGACCCGATCTTCGTGGATGCCCTGCGGCCGTACGGGCAGCTGGTCGCAGCCGGCTGGCTGACGGGCGAGGAGTTGAACCTCGGCTATGCCGACCTGCAGCAGTCGTTCCTCGACGGCGCCGCGGCGATGTATCCCATGGGCAGCTTCTTCGCCGGGGCGGTGCCCATGGACCATCCGTTCGAGATCGGCATCTTCCCGATGCCCACCTTCGACGGCTCGAAGCGCCTGGCGACGTACACGTCGGGTGGTCCGGCCATCTCTGCAGCGACGCCTGATCCGGAGGCGGCGCGGCTGTTCTCAGTGGAGTTCGCCACGAACGTCGAGACCAACCTCGACGACCTCATCCGAGACGCGCACATCGCCAACAACAAGCTGTTCGTGTTGCCTGACGACGTGGAACTGCACCCGCTGATCACCGAGGTCATCGAGATCCTCGCCGACCAGTCGGCGAGGCAGGTCGCCTTCTACACCTTCGAGGTGGGCGACGACGCCCTCGTGGCAGGCATGCAGAACGAGATCTGGATCCAGGCGCAGGAGATGCTGGCCGGCAGGTCGGCGGAAGAGGCCGCACAGGCCCTCCAGGACGCCTGGGACGACCTCTCGGGCTAGCCCAACCAACTTGACCTCCGCCGTCAGGGGAACCCTCCTGCCGACGCGGAGTCGCGCCGAGCGCCCCTCCGGCCGCAGGGCCGGGGGGCGCCGCCGGCCGCCCGGTGCAGGGCGGCGCAGCTTCGGGCTGATGGCGATGGGCGCGCCCACCACGGCGCTGTTCGCAGCGCTGGTGGTCGCGCCCATCGGCGTCACCGTCCACTACAGCCTCAACGATGTGAACTTCCTGCGGGACGAGATCTCGTGGGTGGGCTTCAGCAACTACGCCAAGCTCTGGGAGAGTGGCGATTTCCGCCACGCCCTCTACGTCACGCTCCTGATCGCGGCGGCCTCGGTGGTGGTGCCCAACGCCCTGGGACTGCTCTTCGCGGTGCTGCTGGACGCAGGATCGCGGCTCTACACGACCCTGCGCATCATCCTGTTCGCGCCGTTCGTGCTCAGCCCCCTCGTCGTGGGCCTCACGTTCCGGTGGACGCTGGCCAACGACGGTTCGCTCAACAACGCCCTCGAGGCGCTGGGGATCCCTGGGCCGGAGTGGATCAGTTCCCCCAACCTCGCCGTCGTGTCGGTGGGTCTGGCGCTGGCGTGGCAGCTCATCGCGTTCGCCACGGTGATCTATGTCGCCGCGCTGCGGGCGATCCCCACCGACCTCTACGAGGCGGCCTCGATCGACGGCGCCTCGGGATACCTGCGGTTCCGCCTCATCACCTGGCCACTGGTGGCACCGGCGGTGACCATCACGACCCTCATCTCGCTCATCTCCGCCCTGAAGCTGTACGACCACGTCGTGGCCTTGACGGGCGGCGGCCCGGGACGCTCCTCGGAGACCGTCGGATTGGCGATCATCCGCGCCGGGTTCACCCAGAACCGCGCCGGCCTGGCCTCGGCGATGGCGGTCTTGCTACTGGTGATCACCGCAGCCACGACCGTCATCTCGCTGCGGGTCCTTCGCCGCCGCGAAGTGGAGTTGTGATGCGCCAGTTCCGGGCACTACTGGCGATCGTCGTCTCGGCCCTCTTCCTGTTCCCGCTCTACCTGGTGATCGCCAACGCATTCAAGACCGACCCCGAGATCCTCCGATCGCCGGCGAAGCCTCCGATCGGCCCGACGCTCGACGGCATGTCGGGCGTGCTGAGCGCCGGCGACGTGGGCGGCGGTCTCGTGAACTCGCTGCTCATCACGGGCTCGACGATCGCCCTGATCATGGTGTTGTCCTCGATGCTGGCGTTCGCCCTGCACATGTCCGACAGTTGGGTGAGCAACACCATCGGGGCGGTGATCCTCTTCGGGTTGATCCTGCCGACGCCGGTGATCCTGATCCCCGTGTTCCGGGT
>JAPONU010000020.1 GCA_026713745.1 bacterium | reverse complement strand
GCCAGCGCAACGTCGTCTCCAGGCCGCAACCCGGCATCCTCGACGGCTCTCAGCAGCAGCTCCAGAGCGGTCTCGTTGCTGGCGACGTCGGGAGCGAAACCCCCCTCGTCGCCGACCGCCGTGGCGAGCCCGTCCGCCGACAGCCGGCGGCGCAGGGCACCGTAGATCTCCGCTCCCCACCGCAGTGCCTCGGTGAAGGACGCCGCCCCGAGCGGCACGACCATGAATTCCTGCAGGTCGAGGTTGTTGTCGGCGTGCGCGCCGCCGTTGAGCAGGTTCATGAGCGGCACCGGGAGCACCGTCGCGCCGTCGCCGCCGATCCGCCGGTACAGCGGGATGTCGCGGCCGGCCGCGTCGGCCACCGCCGTCGCCAGCGAGACGCCGAGAATGGCGTTCGCACCGAGGCGGGACTTCCCGGAGGTCCCGTCCAGCTCGATCAGAGTGCGGTCCAGGACCCGCTGGTCGCCCGAGTCGAGACCTTTGACGGCATCGCCGATCTCGCCGTTCACAGCAGCCACCGCGTCGCGCACTCCCTTGCCCCCGTAGCGCGTCCCGCCGTCACGGCGTTCGAGCGCTTCGAGGCTGCCGGTGGAGGCGCCGGAGGGGACCGCAGCGCGCCCCCGCGCTCCGCAGGCCAGCACGACGTCCGCCTCGACGGTGGGGTTGCCGCGCGAGTCCAGGATCTCTCGTCCGGTGACGTGGACTATTGCGCTCATGCGGTGCGCCTCATGTGCCCGATCTGCTCCAAAATGCGTTGTTCCTGTTGGAAATGGGGAACAGGTTGCAGAAGTTACACGTGTTGTGAGGCGTTGAAAAGAGGGGAACCCAGATTTATCCACAGATCCTGCCGCTGAAAACGGCCACGCCCGCTGCCCGAGGCGCTCAGCGCCCTGCGGCTGGACACCCTCGCAGAGATCGGCCGGGCGCGCCGGATGCACGAGGCGACCGGGGGGCTCAGACCTCCTCGGCCCGGCGGAACTCCTCGCGGGCGGCGGTCGAGGCCGCCCGCAGCGCCGACTCGGGATCCAGCGAGCGCTGCCGCGCCAGTTCCACCGCGTCGAAGAGGAACGCCCCCAGCCACACCTCGTCGCGCCGCTCCGCCGGGACGCCGAGGGCCTCCCGCAGCCTCTCCAGCGCCTCGGCCTCGTCACCGCGGGCCAGACCGGCTGCCTCGGCCCGCTTCTGCACCTTCAGCGCACCCAGCAGGGCGGGAAGCGCCTCGGGGATGCCGTCCATCGCCGAGGTCCGCCCTTTCTCGACACGCTTGAGCTGCTCCCAGTCGGCGGCGAGTGACTCCTCGTCGGCAGCATCGCCGGATTCCGGACCGAACACGTGGGGATGGCGCCGTCGCAGCTTTGTATCGGTCTGCCGCACCACGTCGCCGATGGTGAACTGCCCCTGCTCGGCCGCCAGCGTCGCATGGAAGAAGACGTGGAACAGCAGATCGCCGAGCTCCTCCTCGAGATGCTCGTAGCCCTCGCCGGCCACGACGGCGCCGCCTGGCTGCGCCGGCTCGGGCAACCCGTCGATGGCCTCCAGCACCTCGTAGACCTCCTCGAGCAGGTGGCGGCGCAGGCTCCGATGGGTCTGGCGGCGATCCCAGGGGCACTCGGCACGCAGCGTCGCGACCAGTTCGCCGAAGCGCACCAACTCGGCGGCGGGACCCTCGGCCATCTCGGGGATGTACAGCGACGTGAGGTGGTCCACCGGCTCCCAGCGCCCCAACTCGGCGGCAGGGACCCGTTCCACCCTCTCGGAGTCCAGACCCAGGTGGTGCAACACCCGGACCACCGTCGAGGAGGCCGGGAGCGCCAGGGCGACCGTCGCCAGGGTCTCGGCGGTGTCGCACTGCGCCACGAGCAGCGGCCCTCGCTCGCCCGCCGCCTCGGCACCGAAGCGCTGGCCATCGATGATCCGCACCCCGCGCTCCAGCGGATCGACACCGAGGCGGGACCACGCCAGGTCGGCGAACGACAGCGCCGGATGCACCTCGGCGCGTACCCGAGTCTCTCTCAGCAGCAACTGCACCGACCGTTCGGCCACAGCCGGCGAACCCGGCACGGCGTACAGCACCGTTCCGTGGCGCCTCGCCGCCGCCACGAGCCGCGCGACGATGGCCTCGTACACCTGCTCGATGTCCTGCGCCGAACCGTAGAGGTCGTCACAACTCGTCGCCGGCGCCACAACCGGCGCCGACGGGTGGCGGCGGGTGCGGACGAAGCGAGCCTGCGGCGGGGTGGCCTCGATGAGCGCCCGGGTACCGGCGGTGACCAGGTCGCCTCCGGCCGGACCGAGCCCGACGACGGTGACGAGGGGCGGCTCGGGATTCATGCGGCCGGCGAGGCCGTCGCTGCCGGTGCCGGCCGGTCGGCGAGCCGCTCCAGCGCCTCGGTTATGGCCTCGATCGCCTTGGCGCGGCTGCGAAGCGGCAGCCGAAGTCGTCCGGTGGACGGTTCGTAGACGGCCGACGGCCAGAGCCGCTCCAGGCGCACCCGCCGGCTCTCGCGCAGCCACAGGGGCGTGATGCGGGCCTCATCGCCCCCACCGGGGACCGACCGCACCGACACGTCGGTGACGCCTGCGGCGACGCAGAGGACCCGCAGCCTCGCCACGGCCAGCAGCGACTCGGCGGCAGCAGGAAGCGACCCGAAGCGGTCCAGCCATTCGGCACCCACGTCGGCCACGGCCTCGGCGCTGCCGGCCTCGGCAAGGCGACGGTAGGCGGCGAAGCGCAGCGATTCCGACGGCACGTAGTCCGCCGGCAGGTGTGCATCCACCGGCACGTCCAGGTTCAACTCGGCGGGGGGTCCGGGCGCCTTCCCGGCCAGTTCGGCCACCGCCTCGGTGACCATCTCGCAGTACAGGTCGTAGCCCACCGCCGCGATGTGACCCGACTGCCCCACCCCCAGCAGGTTGCCGGCGCCCCTGATCTCGAGGTCTCGCATGGCGATGCGGATCCCCGACCCCAGTTCGGTGGACTCGGCCACGACCTTCAGCCGCTCGTACGCCTCGGTGGTCAGGGAGCGCTCCGGCGGGGTGAACAGGTAGGCATAGGCGCGCATCTGCGCCCGGCCGACGCGGCCGCGTATCTGGTGCAGCTGGGCGAGGCCCATCAGGTCCGCCCGGTCCACGATCAGCGTGTTGACCGTCGGCATGTCGATTCCCGACTCGATGATGGTGGTGCAAACCATGACGTCGTATTGCCGGTCCCAGAAGTCCAGCACGACCTGCTCGAGGGCGGCCTCGTCCATCTGACCGTGCGCCACCGCCACCCGCACGCCCGGGACCAGCTCGCGCAGGTGTGCGGCGACGTGGTCGATGTCGGCCACCCGGTTGTGCACGAAGAAGACCTGCCCGTCGCGCAGCAGCTCGCGCCTGATCGCCTCGACGACCGCCCGCTCGTCGTAGGGACCCACGTAGGTGCCGATCGGCTTGCGATCCGCCGGCGGTGTCTGCAGGACCGTCATGTCCCTGATCCCGGTGAGGCTCATCTCCAGGGTGCGCGGTATCGGCGTCGCCGTGAGCGTGAGCACGTCCACGTCACAGCGGAGCGTCTTGATGGCCTCCTTGTGGGTGACGCCGAAGCGCTGCTCCTCGTCGACGACGAGGAGTCCCAGCCGGGCGAATTCGACGTCGGACGAGAGCAGCCGATGGGTCCCGATGACGATGTCCACATCGCCGCTGCGCAGCCCGTCCAGAACGCCGCGTATCGCCGCGGGCGACAGGAACCGGCTCAGCATCTCGACACGCAGGGGGAAACCGGCGTACCGCTCGGAGAAGGTCTGGTGGTGCTGGTGCGCCAGCAGGGTCGTCGGCACCAGGACGGCCACCTGCCGGCCGTCCGCGACGGCCTTGAAGGCAGCCCGCACGGCCACCTCGGTCTTGCCGAACCCCACGTCGCCGCAGACCAGCCGGTCCATCGGCACGGGGCTCTCCATGTCCTCCTTGACCTGCGCAATGGCGCTGAGCTGGTCGGGGGTCTCGGGAAAGGCGAAGGCGGCCTCCATCTCCGCCTGCCAGGGCGAGTCGGATCCGAAGGAGTGCCCGGCAGTGGCGTGACGCTTGCGGTAGAGCTCCACCAACTCGGCGGCCACCTCGGACACCGCAGCGCGCACCCGGCTCTTGGTGCGCTGCCAGTCGGCTCCGCCCATGCGGCTGAGCGTGGGCGCGTCGCCGCCGGTGTACTGCCGGACGGTGTCGAGCTGATCGGTGGGGACGTAGAGCCGGGCGTCACCCCGGTACTCCAGCAGCAGGTAGTCGCGTTCGACGCCGTCCATGGCCCGGGTGACCATGCCGCGGTAGCAGGCCACACCGTGTGTGCGGTGCACCACGAAACCGCCGACCTGCAGATCCTCGATGGCGCCGCGCCCGCCGGATGCGGCCGCTGCGGGGCGCGCCCGCCGGTGCACCCTGCGCCGGCCGGTCAGATCGCTCTCGGCGAGCACCGCCAGGCGCACCTCGGGCAGGATGCATCCCTGACGCAGCGGGCTCACGACCACCGAGCAGGCCGGTGAGGCGCTTGCGGCGGCGAGCGAACCCGGCGCGGCGAGCACCACGCCACCGGACTCCAGACGTTGGCGCAGCCGCTGGGCCGAGCCCTCGCCGTCGGCCGCCACGGCCACCCGGTATCCCTCCGCCAGCAGGGACGCCACCTGGCGCACCGGACCGTCGCCGGTGCCCAGCGGGGACTCCCAGCCCAAAGCCTCCACGAGCGGTTCGGTGGGACTGGTCGGGCTGCTGTTGACACTCCACACCGGCGCCTCGCAGCCGGCCAGGAGATCGGTGGCAACCACGTGGGCGCTGGGAAGCGACTCGCCGGGCCGCACTCCCCAGGCGGCGGCCAGGTGCTGTGCCAGCTCGGCCTCCTCGGCAGCCAGGTCCTGCGCCCTGGCCCAGAGCCGGTCCCTGTCGACGAGAACCACGAGGCCGCCGGTGGGGATGAGGTCGGCGAACGAGCGCTGCTCGTCGCTCAGCCATCCCACCCAGGCCTCCATGCCGTCGAAGAACGTGCCCTCGGCGAGCAGTTCCCACTGCCGCCGACCCCACGGCGCCTCGACGATGAGTTCCGCCGCCCGCCGGCGCACCGCCTCGGTGGGGCGCAGCTCGCGGCACCCGAAGATCTCCGCCGCGGCCAGGGTCGCTCCCGACCGCTGGCCGCTGACGGAGAACGTGCAGAGGCGGTCGATCTCGTCGCCCCACAGGTCGATTCGCACCGGGTCGGCCGCGGTGGCACCGAACACGTCGACGATGGACCCCCGGACGGCCATCTCGCCCCGCTGCTCCACCTGCACGCCCCGCCGGTAGCCGGAGGCGGCGAGTCCTTCGATCAGCTCGTCGCGGTCGCAGCGGTCCCCGAGCCGCAGCCGTACCGGCTCGAAGTCCTCCGAACCCGGTGCGAGCCTCTGCATGAGGGCGCGCACCGACGCCACGACGACCGGCGGGGTGGTCTCGGGCCGCCGCATCCGCCAGATCGTGCGCAGGCGGGTGCCCATGGCCGCCGCGGCCGGACTCACCTGCTCGAACGGCAACGTCTCCCAGGCCGGCAGGTTGGCGACCGAGTCGGCGCCCAACCAGCTGCCCAGGTCGGCGGAGAGATGCTCCGCTGTCGCCTCGGTGACGGTGCAGACCACCAGGGGGCGCCGTCCCGAGGAGCGGGCCAACGCCGCCAAGGCCGCCGGCTGCGCCCGCTCGGGCACCGCCAGGGAGGCGTCGCGCCGGCCCAGCGCTGTGCTGATCGCCCGCGCCGCGCCGACCTCGGTCGCCAGGGGCGCCAGCGCCGACCGCAGCTCGGTCACCCTCTCAGCGGGCATTGAAGGTGTTCATGGCCCGCTCCACCCCGTCGGTGGCGATCGCCTCGGCGGCATCGGCCGCCGTGGCGGCAGCAGCAGCCAGTACCTCGCGGTCCCGCGACCCCGGCCGGCTCAGCACGTAGTCAGCGCCGGCCGCGGCGCTCGGCGGCCGGCCGATGCCGATGCGGATCCGGGCGAAGGAGGTGGCACGAAGGTGGTCCCGGATCGACCGGAGGCCGTTGTGGCCGGCCAGTCCCCCACCCACACGGATGTGCACCCGCCCCGTCGGCAGGTCGAGTTCGTCGTGGATGACCACAAGTCGCTGGAGATCCTCGATGCCGAAGCGCACCGTGAGTTTCCGCACGGCCTCCCCGGAGGCGTTCATGTAGGTCTGGGGCAGCGCCAAGGCCACGCGACGGCCCTCGACGCGCACCTCGTCGGTCAGCGCCGGGATGCGCGCTCGGCGTCGCAGGTGACCGCCGTAGCGACCTGCGAGTGCCTCCACGGCTGCCGCCCCGGCGTTGTGACGGGTACCGGCGTAGCCCTCCCCGGGATTGCCCAGCCCTACGACCAGGAGATCGGCAGGGGTGCCGGTCCGAGGTGCCCCAGCCGGCCGGCGCCGGCGCAGGGACATCGCCAGCCTCAGTCGCTGTCGCCGGCGTCGTCCTCGGAGGCCTCTTCGCCGTCGGCGTCGTCCTCGGCGGCCTCTTCAGCTTCGGCCTCCGCCGCCGCCTCGAGGGCGCTCCGCGTGATGATCCCCGACACCACCGGTGCCGATTCGTCCACCAGAGCGGTCACCCCGGGGGGCAAGTCAACGTCGGCGACGGTCAGCGTGTCCCCGACGGTCAGTTCCGACACGTCGAGCACCAGCTCATTGGGAATCGACCGCGGCTTGGCGAGGACGCGCAACGTGTTCAGCGTCCGCTCGACGATGCCGTTGATCTCGATGACCGCGACGGCCTCGCCGGTCAGGTGGATCGGCACCTCCACGGCGACGTCGGAGTCGGGCTCGACTCTGAGGAAATCCACGTGGGTCACGTCGCCGCGCAGCGGATTGCGCTGCATCTCCTTCACCAGCGCCATCTCGTGCTGACCGCCGATGTCGAGGCTCAACACCACGTTCAGCCCGGCCACGGTGGACAGGACGCCGCGCAACTCGCGGTAGTCCACGCTCGCGGTGACCGCCTCCTTGCCGAGGCCGTACACCGTGGCGGGCACCTTGCCCTGCAGCCTCAGACGGCGCGACGGGGCGCTGCCCGTGGCGCGGCCCAATTCGAGGGGGAGGACGACTTCCTGCATGGCCTTTCCCGTGGAGACTTCGGAGAATGAACCGGCGTGAGCCTATCCGGCCGTGCCACCGACCCGGCGCCGGCTCAGGACAGGTTGTTGCCCCCGAAGATCTCGCTGACCGAGGTGTCCTCGAAGACGGCCCGGATGGCGCTCGCGATGATGGGCGCCACCGAGACGACCTCGAGGGTGTCGATGCACTTCTCGGGCGGAAGCGGCAGCGTGTCCGTGACGATGACCTTTCCGATGACGGAGTTCTTCAGCCGGTCGATGGCCGGGCCGGAGAACAGGCCGTGCGTGGTGGCGGCGTGCACCTCTTCGGCGCCGCGCGCGGCCAGTTGCTCTGCTGCCGCCACGATCGTCCCACCGGTGTCGATCATGTCGTCGATCAGCACGCAGACGCGCCCGGCCACCTCACCCACGACCTCACGTGCCTGCACCGCGCTCTTCTCGCCCCGGATGCGGCTCTTGTGCACGATCGCAAGGTCCGCGCCGAGGGCGATGGCGTAGCGCTCGGCGACCTTCACGCGGCCCGCGTCCGGCGAGACCACGACCAGGTCGTCGCCCAACTCGGAGATCCGGTCGCACAGCACCGGCATGGCGGTGAGGTGATCCCAGGGGCCGTCGAAGAATCCCTGGATCTGGCCGGAGTGCAAGTCGACGCTGACAAGGCGACCGGCTCCGGCGGAGGCCAGCAGGTTGGCCATGAGCTTGGCCGAGATCGGCTCGCGGCCTTCGGCCTTGCGGTCCTGGCGGGCGTAGGGGAAGAAGGGGCACACGGCGGTGACGCGTTTGGCCGAGGCGCGCCAAGCGGCATCCACCATGACCAGCTGCTCGATGACGGCGTCGTTGATGGAGCGGTCCTCCACGGCGGCGTGCGACTGGATGATGAAGACGTCGGCACCGCGGATGGACTGCCCGAACCGGCAGTGGATCTCGCCGTTGGCGAAGTCCGAGAGGTTGGTCTCGCACAGGTCCTCGCCGAGGTGCGCGGCGATCGCCTCCGCCAACTCCAGATTCGCCCGCCCCGCCATGAGCTGCAGTTGTTTCGTTGTAACGAGTTGCACCCTGTTCGTCCCTTCTCGATTTGCAGCTATGGCGCCGTTGTGGGGCCGAGGTTGGCAAACGGCCCGACGTGGCGCCCCGGACCGATCTCGGCGTCGCTGCCCCGGCTCATCTCCACAACCGCGCCCGCTCCCACCGCGCAGTCCACGAGCCGCGTGTGCGGACCGATGACGGCACCGGCGCCCACCGCGGTGTGGCCCTCCAGGATTGTGCCCGGTAGGAGTACCACACCCGCCGCGAGGCGCACGGTCACGTCGATATAGGTGGTGGCGGGATCCACGACGGCCACACCTCCCTGCATCCAGCCCTCGATCACACGCCTCCTGAGTTCGGCACGAGCCACAGCAAGTTGCGCCTGATCGTTCACGCCCTGGGCCTCAGTGGCATCGGCGAGGGTGAACGCTTCGACGCGGTGCCCCATCCGGGCGAGGACTCCCACGATGTCGGTGAGGTAGAACTCCCCCGCGGCGTTGTCGGGCCGGATGCGCCGCAGCGCCGGCCCCACAAAACTGCGGTGGACCACGTAGACCGACGTGCAGATCTCGTCGATCAGGACCTCGTCGGGCGAGGCGTCGACCTGCTCGACTATGCCGCGCACCAATCCGTCGGGACCCCGCACGACCCGCCCGTAGCCCGTGGGGTCCTCGACGCGGGCGGTGAGGAGGGTGCAGGCCGCGCCGCCGGCCAGGTGCTTCTCCGCGAGGGATCGAATGGTCGCCGGGCGCAGCAGCGGGGCGTCCCCGGGAACGATGACCAGCTCGCCGGCCTCGGGGTCGCCGGCAGGATCGGGCAGGGCTGCCAACCCGCAGACGGCCGCGTCGCCGGTGCCGCGAGGCATCGGCTGCTCGGCAACTTCGAGAGGCAGGTGGCCCGTGCGCGTCTGCATCTCCTTGGCGACGATCTCATCGTCGGGTCCGAGCACCACCACGATGCGATCCGGCCGGCAGGTGC
>JAPONU010000019.1 GCA_026713745.1 bacterium | reverse complement strand
TGACGAGCGCACCAAGATGCTGGCTCGCTTCTGCCCGGAGACAGTGGTGCGCCCCGGCTACGTGCCGGCCGACGGCGAGGTGGACCTGTTGTTGAGCAACGACGTTCTGTCCGAGGGGCAGAACCTGCAGCAGGCCGCAGCGGTCATCAGTTACGACATGCCCTGGAACCCGCAGCGGGTCGTGCAGCGGTACGGCCGTGTCATCCGGCTGAAGTCCCCCCACGAGCGCGTGTACCTGCGCACGATGCTTCCGGAGGAGGGTGACCTGGAGTTGATCCTGCAACTCGAAACCGCCATCCGCCGCAAGATCGTCGCGGCCCGCCCCTACGGGATGGAGGTCGAGGTGATCGAGGGTGACGTCGGCGACGAGATCCGCTCCTATGCCGAGCGACTCGCTGCGGGTGACTCGTCACTCCTGGAGGTCAGCGACACGGCCTCCGGGATGGAGGCACTGAGCGCCGAGATGTTGCGCGCCGAACTGCGACGCGCAGCGTCGGAAGGTGAGATCGACCGTGCCGCTCAGCTCCCGTGGGGCATCGGCGCTGCATTCGCGCAGGGCGCAGGTGTGCCGTCGACCGGCCCGCCCGGCATCTTCCTTGCCTGCCGCACCCGCCACGGCGATCGCTACTGGCGCTACGTCACACCCGGTGGAGACATCACAACTGCGGAGGCCACGATCCTGCGCCGGATAGACCCAGGATTCGCTCCCGGCGAGCCTTCCCCGCCGATCGACTTGGAAGCGGCGTGGCAGGCGGCAGCGGCCTCCATCCTCGAGGAGCACAACGAGGCGGCGATGTCCCCAGCGGATGGAGCGTCAGTGGGAGGGATCCAGCAGTGGGCCCGACAATTGCTGAGCGAACCCCAGCTTGCCACGTCAGCAGAGGCGGCTGACGCCTACGACGTACTCGGCGTCGAGCGAGGCACAGCCGTCCGGCAGGCCCTCGGCGCGGTCCGGAGAGAATTGGATGCCGAGGCGATAGACCCCATCGAGGCTGTCCGCCGAATCGTCGAGATCATCGCCTCCTACGGCCTCAGCAAGGTAGACCCGCCCGAGCCCGTCCTCCCGATCACTGAAGAAGACATCGGAGTCGTCTGCTGGATGGCTGTTCTCCCCGACAGGCCCTAGACCGGCGATACCTGCTATCGAGGCCACTGCTGGACTGGAGACTGCCACGGATCCGGGTTCGCCAACAGATAGGCGCTCGTGGCCCAGTGCCCAAGGTTGTTGTAGCCGTCATCGATGCTCCAGTTGTAAAAGGCGTAACCGTAGGGAATCGGTCCACAGCTATTCGAAGCTGAAGAAGACTCTCCGGGCCATGGCTCAGCCTCGTGTGAATGCGATGATCGTGACGATCACGACTGCCGCGACCAGCGTGCCGTGGAAGGCCGAGAGCGTGCGGGAGACGACGACGCTCCGCCACCTCTCGGCGGGTTGGAACAGGCCCGTGTCCATGCCGTAGTCGACGTCGGCGTCGTCGGCTTGGCGGGCATGGTCGTAGAGCCGCCGGAAGAGCCGTTCCTGACGGAGGTAGTAGCCGTCGAGGCCCCAGAACGCCAACGCCGGCAGGAAGGCCACCGGCAGGATCCAGTCCTCGGAACTACTGGCGGCGACGGCCAGTAGGGCAGAGACCAGCAGGACGCTCCAGCCCTTCAGCAGGAAGGAGTTCTGCCCGAGGCGGTTGATGACCCCTTGGATCATCGCCAAGTGGGCCTCGCGCTTGTCCGCCATGGCGAAATCCTACCCACCCCCGGTGGTGTCGCCGGGCCGTGGGTTCCAGGCCCCGATCGACCTCGGGGCAGGCCTTCCGCCGGAGTCGCGGAGGGGTCGTTTAGCGATCCGAGGGCTGTTCGGGCTCCGGGTCCTGGTCCGTGTCGGGGAAATCGGGGTGGAGGTTGGCGGTGACGGCTGTGGCTCGGGCGGGCAGGGCTACGTAGTCGGTCTGCTCCTCCACCGGGATGGTGTCGCGGGCGACGATCCGGTAGCCCACGTAGACGGCGATGACGGCGTGCACGGCCACCAGCACCACGAAGAAGGCCGAGGGTCCGGTGGCGCTCATGATCGCTCCTGCCACCGCAGGGCAGATCGCCGCGGCCACGCCGGTCAGGCGCACGAGCGTGGCGGTGGCGGCGGTGATCTGCGCCGGGGCCACCCGGTCGACGGTGATGGCGACGGCCAGCGAGTGCAGCGGGAACGTGAAACCGCCGAACAGGAACATCAGCAGCAACGACAGCGCCGAGCCGGGCTCGGTGAGCAGCGACCCGCCCGCCGCCAGCGCCGCGGCGACCGCAGCCATGCCGATCACGCCGCGACGGCTGACCCGGTCGGAGAGCCAGCCGATGGGCCACTGGAACACCACGCATCCCAGCGGCGCGGCGGCGGTGAACAGTGCGATGCGGGCGTCGGTGAGCCCTTCCGACTTGGCGTAGAGGGCGGCCAGGCCCAGCAGGGTGCCGTGTGCGGCGCCCGCCCAGAAAGTGGTGACGGCGCCGGTGGGGATCGTCGCCACGAGACGCCGGAGTGACAGCGGTTCGGGGATGACCAGCGGGGGTGCGGTCGTGGCCGACAGCGTGATGGGCACCAGGGCGAGCGAGACGAGCACCGAGACCAGCACGAACAGCTCGAAGCTCGCCGGGTCGCCGCCCACCAGGAGCAGTTGGCCCGTGCCCAGGCCGCCCATCATGACCACCATGTAGCCGCCCATGACCCGTCCCCGGTTGGCGTTGGTGGCCATGTCGTTCAGCCAGGACTCCACGACCACGTACAGCCCCGCCACGCACAGGCCGAACACCAGCCGCAACAGCGCCCAAGTGGCGGGATTGATCCACACCACGTGCAGGATCGCCGCGCTCGACGCGACCGAGGCCAGGGCCGCGAAGACCCGGATGTGCCCCACGGCGGCCAGAAAGCGCTCCGCGACGGCAGTCCCGAACAGGAATCCCACGAAGTAGCCGGCCATGACGGCACCGCCGACGGCGAATCCGAACCCCTCGATCTGGGAGCGAACTCCCAGGACGGCGCCCTGCAGACCGTTGCCGACCATCAAGAACGCCATGCCGAAGAGCAGGGTCCGGACGGCGGAGCCGCTGCGAACCGATGGACCGTTCACGTGTCTCGTCCCGACTATCAGGCCGGGGCGAGTACGTCGACCCCGGTTACAACGCTCGAATCAACCCAACTTACCGGGTTGGTATTCCGGATTGTGGTACTGTTCCGCGATGTGGGCCAGAAGTCACACTGGTCATCGGTCACAACCGGTCCGCGAACCGCGAAGGCCCCGCTCGGCGGGCGCCCGGCGAGCGGCGAGCGGGCCGTGCCGTACTTGGAGGCGGTCGTGAGGAAGACACGGAGTCATCCCTGGCCAAGCTGTGAGCTGTCGGGGACGCCGGACAGCGCTGCCGGGAGGCAATCGTGAGCGACTCCCGGACCGGCCGCTGCGTCTGCGGCGGCGTGCGCTACGAGATCGCTGGGCCGGCGCGGCCGGTCTGGAACTGTCACTGCCACCGGTGCCGGCGCTGGACGGGTCACTTCATGGCCGCCACCAACTGCGAGTACGACGACTTCACGCTGATCGCCGACGGAACCCTCCACTGGCATCACCCCGCCGACGATCCGAACGTGGCCTACGGGTCCTGCCGGGAGTGCGGCGCCTCGCTGTTCTGGAAGGTCGTCGAGCCGCCGCCGGACGGTCCGTACGCCCAGACCCAGTGCATCTGGATCTGCGCCGGCACGCTGGATCCACCGACCGGGTTGCGGACCGAACGGGCCATCTTCGGAGCCGACGCCAGCGACTACCACGTCCTCGATCCGAACATCGAGATCCGGGAACGGGAGTAGCCGGTCCGCCGGCGAAGCCGCCGGGGCGCGACGGACCGAACCGCTCGCTGCCGTAGTCTGCCGGGGTGGTCGTTCAGTCGATTGAACGTGCATTCCTGTTGCTGCGGTTGCTGGCGCTCGGGCCTTTGGGGGTGACCGACCTGGCGGACCGCGCGCAGTTGCCCAAGAGCACCGTCGCCCGCCTGCTGTCCGCCCTCGAGACCGAGCGCGCTGTCGAGCAGGAGGCGTCGAGTGGCCGCTACCGGCTCGGTTCGGGGCTCATCGACATCGCCGGAACCGTGGCGCCGGGCCGCAACCTCATCTCAGCGGCGCGTCCCTACCAGCAGGAACTGGGGGAGGCGCTCGGCGAGATCGCCGGACTGTCGATCCTGGATCGGGACGAGGTCTACTACCTCGACCAGACAGAGTCGCAGTCGGAGGTGCAGGTGCGGGACTGGACCGGTGAGCGCCTCCCGCTGCACGTGGTGTCGTCGGGGTTGGCCATCCTGGCGCACATGCCGACGGCGGAGCGCGAGGAGTACCTGGCCGGCCCTCTGGAGCCCTACACGGCGCGCACGATGGTCGACCCCGACGCGCTGAGGACGCGGTTCGAGCAGATCCGCAGCATCGGCTACGTCTGGGTCTACGGCGAGTTCGTGGAGGACCTCCACTCCGTGGCAGCGGCGGTGCTGCGACCCGACGGCAAGCCACTGGCGGCGCTGCACGTTCACGGTCCGGCTTATCGCTTCCCCGACCCCGACCGGGCCCACGACTTCGGGATCGCCGTGGCGCGGGCGGCGGAGAGCCTCGCGGACCAGTTGACCGGCTGACGGTCCGGACCGAGAGCCCGGAGTTCCGGAGACGGGATTCTGGCTTGCGCTGGAATGACGGTGAGGTGGGGCCGGCTGAGGGGGGCCCGGCGACTAGCGGCGGGAGCGGATCTCGGCGGCGATCGCGGGAATCACCTCGTGCAGGTCGCCGATCACCGCCCAGTCGGCCTTCTGGACGATGTTGGCCTCGGGATCCAGGTTGATGGCGAGGATGTGCTTCGAGCCCATGGCGCCCACCCAGTGCTGGATGGCGCCGGAGATTCCCGAGGCGATGTAGACCTCCGGCGCGATGCGGGTGCCGGTCTGGCCCACCTGGTCGGAGTGAGGCCGCCAGCCGTTGTTGGTGACCGCCCGGCTGCAGCCCACTCTGCCGCCGAGCAGTTCGGCGAGTTCCTCCAGCGGCGCGAATCCCTCCGCCGAGCCGACACCGCGGCCGCCGCCCACCACCACCGGGGCGGTCGACAGCGTCACCCCGGCGCTGAGCACCACCCGGTCGCGCACCACCGTGCGCGCCAGCGCCGCGTCGAGTTCCACCTCGAATGCCTCGACGGCGGGCTGGGTGGGGGTTCCCGCCGTCTCGGCCGCCACCGCATGCAGCCCGCAGCTCAGCAGCGGCACGTCGGCGGACAGGGTGACGTCCTCCAGCAGCGACCCGCCCCACTGGATGCGGGTGATCGACCAGCCGGTGGGATCGACGTCGAGGCAGTTGGCCACGAACGGAGCGTCGAGCCGGGCCGCGGCCTGCGCCATCACCTCGTTGCCCCGATCGCTCCCGGAGGCCAGCACCGCTCCCGGCGCCAGCCGCCTGACCATCTCGGCGACCACCTCGCCCCAGGCCTCGGGGCCGTAGTCCGACAGAACCGGATCCACGACGCTGTGGATCACGGCCGCTCCATAGACGCCTGCTTCAGCCACCAGAGCCTCGTCGTTGCCTCCCACGAGGGCGGCGTGCATCGGCACGCCCATCCGTGACGCCAGGGTGCGCCCGAACGTCAGCGCTTCGCGGCCGGGCTCGGCCATGACGCCGCGATCGTGGTCGAGTACCACCAACAGCATCTATGGCACCTCCGTGTGATCGCAGCGCGCCGTTCCCGTGGCGTGGCCGGTACTCCCGGCAGCGTGGATTCCGGCCTCCGCCGG
>JAPONU010000018.1 GCA_026713745.1 bacterium | reverse complement strand
TCGTACCACTCGCTGCGTTCCAGAAGTGCCATGGGAGCCTTCCTTCCTTCTGTTGGTTCCTGCTCGAATTGCCTGGATCAGCCGTGCCGCGCGCTCCTCAGGAGCCGTGTGCCGAACCGAGTGGCCCCTCGCCGCCCGGGTAGCAGAACGAGATGGCCGGAGAGTAGAAACCGAACGTGACCTCGAGAGGATCCGCCGGTCGCAACGCCCAGGTGGGATGGCCGGGGTCCAGGAACTCCAGCGAGGCCACCTCGAACTGCTCGGCGAAGTCGGCCACGAAGGGATAGCGGCCACTCACGAGATCGCCGCCGACCCGGGTTATGTAGCGCAGTTGGCCGGTCCCGTGGGCCACGTCGCCCACGACCACATCGCAGGTGGTGCGGATGATGGGGTTCCCGTCGACGACGGTGGTCGCTTCCAGCTTCCCATCGGCGAGGTCGAGTTCGGTCGCCCCGCCCACCGCCGGCACCCCGTGGGCTGCGGCGTACCGGATCATCGCCGCACTGCTGTTCATGTAGTGGGTCCACCAGCGGGCGGGCAACCCGGCCTCGGTGTCCAGCCCCGCCAGATCCAGACCCAGGTAGGTCAGCGAGTAGGCGCCGAAGGTGTCCGGCTCCCCTGCCGAGGAGATCTGCGACTCGTCATCCACGACGTACTGGTTCATGTAGCAGAGGCTGCCGTCGACAGGCGTGAGCTCGTCCGGCACGAGCGCCGCCGCAGCCTCCGGATCCGCCGGCTTCCACACCAGGTACAGCATCCGAGCATTCGTGATGAGCTGGGGCGCATGCGCGAATCCGGTCATTGCGAACTCCTGTTCCATAACCCTGCGCCGGTGGCGTCACACTAGCCCGGCGCCCAGCGGGCGTTATCCGCAGGTGACCGGCAGGCCTATCCGCAGATGACCCGCAGGCGCCGCACGCAGGACGAGGGGGTGCACGGGCTCGCGGCTGCGGAGCCGCGCGTCACTCTCGTGTGCCGCCTCTCCCCGCCGGCGGGCTCACGGCAGCTCCGGCAGGCCGTCGCGGGGCATCCGGCGGTGGATCTCGACGGTGGCGCGGGTCATCAGCGGATCCACGCCCAGCGACTCCAGCAGTTGCGTCGCCGCCTCCATCTCGGCCGTGCGGCGGGCACTGTGCGTGGCCGTGCCCTCCAGGAGCGTGCGGATGAACCCCTCGTCGGCGGAGCTGAGCTGACCGATGAGGTTGTCCCAGGTCTCAGGCGCCAGGCCGGCTGCCTCAGCGGCACGCAGGGACTCGATCATCAGGGCGGGCACGCCCTTCATGACCACGCTTCGCAGCAGCTTGCGCGTCGCCGCGATGCCCGGCTCCTCGCCGACCCACTCCACCGGCACGCCGATGGGGGCGAGCATCTCCACGTAGCGCGCCGCGCCGGGGCCGGAGGCCAACGACGACCCGTACACACCGTTGCCGGGCACCATCGCCATGAGGGCCACGTCGGTGAACGCCAGTGAGCGGGTGGCGGCCACGGCCGCCAGGTCCTGCTTGCGGACCGCGGATGCCGTGGAGAGGTCCACGTAGACCGCACCGGCGGGGATCGCGTCGAGTGCCTGGATGAGAGCATCCATGGCATCGGCCGCCGCGGTCGCCGCCATGACCAGGTCGGCACCCTCGACGGCGGACCGGGGATCGGTCACCCGCCGCACGCCCTCCGGGGTGCCGGTCGGGGCGGGGTCGTAGCCGGTGACCGCCGCACCCGCCGCCGCCAGATCGGCGGAGATCAGCGAGCCCGCCTCACCCAGGCCGAAGAACCCGACGGTCAGCCCGCCAAGGGTCATGGGGTTCGGGCTGGGAGGCGGTGGCGCGATCGCTGCCGGCTCTGGATTCCGGCCTGCGCCGGAACGACGTGTGGGAGCGCCGGAACGACGTGTGGGGGCGCCGGAATGCTGACGGGGACCGTTCGCGACACCGTATGACGGCCAGCTAGCCGGACTGGAGGTCGTCGAGGTGGTCGACGTGGGTGACGCCGAGCTCGGCCAGCTTGGCGCCGAGGCCGGCGAAGTCAACGGTGAGTTCGCCCGCGGCGAGCCTCTCCCGGGTGACCTCCTCGGTCGCCATGCGTTTGTGGGCTCCCTCGAGTGCCTCGGCGGCCTGCAGCCGTGGCACCACGACCACGCCGGTGTCATCCGCGCAGACCACGTCGCCGGGATGCACGGCCTGGGTGCCGAGGGTGATCGGGATGTTCACCCAGCCGGGTGTGGTCTTCATGGGGCCCTGGCAGCCGATGTGCTGCGACCACACCGGGAATCCCATGTCGCGGATGGCGTCGACGTCGCGCACCGCCCCGTCGGTGATGAGCCCCACCCCGCCG
>JAPONU010000017.1 GCA_026713745.1 bacterium | reverse complement strand
TCGGTCGCTCGTGGCGCGCCGGTGATGGAACCGGGCCGATTCGCGGGCAGACTGTGGTCTCCACTTCGGCGGCGAGAGGAACACGAATCGTGGCAGTGCGGCTTCGCTTGATGCGCAGGGGCAAGAAAAAGCAGCCCACCTACCGGGTGGTGGCGACCGACCGGCGGACGGCGCGTGATGGGCGCTTCATCGAATCGATCGGCCACTACGACCCGCGCCAGGAGCCCTCGGTCGTGAGTATCGACAACGAGAAGGCGCTGAAGTGGCTCCGCAACGGTGCCCAGCCGAGCGAGCGGGTCGAGAAGCTTCTCAAGATCTCCGGCGCCTGGGACGAGTTCAAGGGGACCGGCTCCCGGCTCGAGGAGCTGGATCCCGCAACGAAGGGTTCTTCGTCATGAGTGACACCGACGCCGCCCCCCGCGCCCACGCCGTGCTCGAACACATCGTCCGATCCGTCGTCGAGGTGCCCGATTCCGCCCGCGTGGTGGCCAGCGCCGACGGCGACGAGGTCCGCCTCGACGTGCACGTGGACCGGGCCGACATCGGCAGGGTCATCGGCCGGCGAGGCCGCGTGGCGACCGCCATCCGCACCGTGGTGCGGGCGGCCGCGGTCAACGACGGCCGCAGCGTCACCGTCGACTTCGTCGAGCCCTGATCCGCCGTGGCGCCTCCGGTGCGCCCGGCCACGGATCTCCTCGAGGTCGGGCGCGTCGACCGGCCCCACGGCATCAAGGGTGAGGTCGTCGTCTCGCTGGTGACGAACCGGACCGAGCGACTCAATCCCGGCTCCGAGCTGCAGACGTCCGATACCACCCTGGTGGTGCGGCGGGCGCGCCCCTTCGAGCGGCGCTGGGTTGTGGCGTTCGAGGGATACGGGGACCGCCACGCCGCCGAGGTCCTGCGCGGTGCCGTCCTGCTGGCCGTGCCGCTGGAGGATCCCGACGAGCTCTGGGTGCACCGGCTCATCGGTGCCGAGGTGGTCTGCACCGGCGGGGTGGCTCGGGGCACTGTCGCCGCGGTGCAAGCCAATCCGGCCAGCGACCTGCTGGTCCTCGACGGTGGCGCGCTGGTGCCGCTGACCTTCGTGGTGGCGGTGGACGGTGGCGACGGGGAGCTGACACGCATCACCGTCGACGCCCCGGCGGGTCTCTTCGACCTGCCCTAGGCCGCTGGGGGCGCCATGAGGATCGACGTGATCTCGATCTTCCCCGACATGATCGAGCAGTTCGCCTCCCACAGCCTGCTCGGCAGGGCGCGCCGGGACGGGGCCTTCGCATTGCGGGTGCTGGATCTCCGCTCGGTGGCCACAGACCCGCACCGATCGGTGGACGACGCGCCTTTCGGCGGCGGACCCGGCATGGTGCTGGCCCCCGAGCCGATCTTCGAGACCGCTGAGGCGGCCGAGGTGACGCGACCACTGATCCTGCTGTCGGCCTCGGGGCGCCGGCTGGATCAACAGACCGTCGAGAGCCTTGCCTCCGGCGGGGGATTCTCGTTGCTGTGCGGTCGCTACGAGGGTGTCGACGAACGGGTGCGCCTGGCGCTGGCCGACGACGAGATCTCCGTCGGGGACTATGTACTCGCCGGGGGCGAGGTGGCGGCCATGGTGATCCTGGAGGCGGTGGTGCGCCTGTTGCCGGGAGTCATGGGCAACGCCGCCTCCGGCGCCGACGACTCCCACAGCAGCGGGCTCTTGGGCCATCCCCAGTACACCCGCCCGGCGGACTACCGCGGCATGGCGGTGCCGGAGGTGCTGCGCTCGGGCGACCACGGGCGCGTCGAGCGCTGGCGCATGGCGCAGGCCCTGGCGCGCACACACCAGCAGCGTCCCGACCTCATCGAGGCCCGCGGCGGTCTCAGCGACGCCGAACGGGACCTCCTCGAGGAGTTCGGCCTCTTACCCGAACTCTGACCGTCCCGGCCCTTCGATCCAGCCGGGAGGGTGGGGGACGTCGGGGTCGAAGTCCGGATCGATTACGCAGGCGAGAGCCGGGCTCGGCACCGGCGGCCCGCAGCCGGGCTCGGGACTCCGGTGGCGCCGGGGCGCCGGCGCCGTATCCTGCACTATTCGGCTCCCCCCGCCCCTCCTGATGTGTTCGTGATTGGAGAACGGCCATGCAGCCCACCGACCTGGTCGACGTGCAGAGCCTGCGAACCGACGTCCCGGACTTCCGGCCCGGAGACACCGTCAAGGTGCACGTCCGCGTCACCGAGGGCACTCGCGAGCGCGTCCAGGTCTTCCAGGGTGTGGTGATCGCCCGGCGAGGCTCCGGTGTGCGCGAGTCCTTCACTGTCCGCAAGGTGAGCTTCGGCGTGGGCGTCGAGCGAACGTTTCCCACCCACACCCCCAGCATCAAGGAACTCGAGGTGGTCAGCCGCGGTCGCGTGCGCCGAGCCAAGCTGTACTACCTGCGCGACCGGGTCGGCAAGGCGGCGAAGGTTCCCGAGCGGCGCGTCGGCTGAACCCGCGACCCGCAGCGCGGTCGATGACCGCCGGTCGGCAGCGGCTCGGCCAATGGGGAGAGAACAAGGCCGCCGCCTGGTACCGCGAGCGCGGCTGGGAAGTGCTGGACCGCAACTGGCGAGGCACCGGCGGCGAACTGGATCTGGTGGTTGGCCGCGCCGGCACCGTGGTGTTCTGCGAGGTCAAGACACGCTCCAGTACGGCCTACGGGCACCCGGCCGAGGCCGTGGATCGCCGCAAGCAGCAGCGCATCCGCTCCCTGGCGGTCCAGTGGTTGCGCCAGCACCACGAGCCGGCGGCGAACCTGCGCTTCGACGTGGCCTGCGTGCTGAAAGGCCGGCTGGAGGTTCTGGAAGGGGCGTTCTGAGGGCGCCGCGCCGGTACAGTTAGCCCTCCGGAACGGGCTGTGGCGCAGCTTGGTTAGCGCGTTGGTCTGGGGGACCAAAGGTCCCGGGTTCAAATCCCGGCAGCCCGACTCAAGTCTCCTGTCCGGGCGGGACCCGGGGTGCCGCTCTGCTCCTCGGTGCACGGGCGGAGAGTCGTCGCAGCTCGGCCTCCCGGCCCCCGGCGTCGTCGCCTCCGTCTCTGTCATTCCGGCGAAAGCCGGAATCCAGCAGGTTCCGGCCCCGGGCGGAGAGTCGTCGCAGCTCGGCCCCCGGCCCCTCCCCCGGTTGTCGATTGCGGACTGCCGGGCGCCGCTGTGTCGCCGATCCGCGGCGGGGCCGGGCTTTGGGAAGTCTTGCTAGAGTGCTGCGAAATCACCCCGATTCCAGCTAGTCACGGAGGCCGGACATGCCCACGCCGCAACCCGCAATTTTCGCCGAAATGGGACAGCACCAGTGGTACGTCCACCTGAGGCGGGTCGATGGCGCCGACCTGGATCACATCAAGAGCGTGATCGCCGACACCCGCGCCGCAGCCGACGCCGCCGGCGTCAACCTCGTGGTGGGCCTCGGGCCGAGCCTGCTGGCCGACCTGAGCGACGACATGCCCGATGACTTCCAGGACTTCGTCACCATCGAGTCCACCGACGGCAGCGGGCGCGAAGCCAAGGGCACCCAGGAGGAGTTGCTGTTCTGGCTGAACAGCCCCGACAAGGACCAGGTCTGGAAGACGCAGTACGACGCCCGCACCGCACTGGACGGCCACATGGTCGTGCCGCGCGACACGAACACCTTCATCCTCGGCGACTCGCTGGACATGACCGGGTTCATCGACGGCACCGGCAACCCCGAGCCCGAGCGTGAGCGCGAGGTGGCCATCGTGTCGGACGGGTCGGCGGGTGCCGGCGGCAGCTTCATCCTCGCCCAGCGCTGGGTCCACGACCTCGAAGGCTGGAACGAGATGAGCGTCGAGGAGCAGGAGAAGGTGTTCGGGCGCACCAAGCCCGACAGTGAGCGGCTCGACCCGCAGGAGGACTTCTCGCACCTCAGCCACGTGGAACTCCGCGAGGGCGCCACCGCGGACGACTCGAAGCCGAAGCGCAACGAGATCGCCCGCCGCTCCACTCCGTACGCCTTCCACGGCGCCGTATCCGTCGTGGGCCTGTACTTCATGGCCTTCTGCCGGGAGCAGGCACCCTTCCGTGAGCGCCTGCGGGCCATGTACGGCCTCGACGGCGCCGGCGTGCGCGACCGGTTGACGGACTTCTCGAACCCCGCCTCGGGTTCGTTCTACTTCGCCCCGTCGACCGAGGCGCTCGACGCCATGCTGGCGTAGCGGAGACAACTCCTCGACATCGCTGGGTTCGTGCCCCGGGTTGCTCCGGGGCACGAACTCGTTTTGCAACAGCGCCGCCGGGGGAGGTCCTGCCGGCTCACCGATCCCGCTCGTCCCTGCGCCATGGCGCGGGACAGGTAGCGTTGCGGCGTGTGCGGTCGCTTCGTTTCGGCGAGTCCGGCTACCGATGTTGCCGCCTATTTCGGGGCGGAACTCGGCGCCGGCGCCGGCTTGGAGCCCAGCTACAACGTGGCGCCGACCAACGACGTGTACGCGGTTCTCGTAGCTGAGGAGCTCCGGACGCTCGCCACCCTGCGCTGGGGTCTGATCCCGCCGTGGGCCAACGACGTCAAGATCGGCAATCGCATGATCAACGCTCGCTCCGAGACCGTGGCGGAATCGGCGGCCTACCGCCGCCCCTTCCGATCGCGGCGCTGCATCGTCCCCGCCGACGGCTTCTACGAGTGGGTGCCGATCCCGGGTGAGCGGCACCGCCAACCCATGTACATCCACCGGGTCGACGGCGAGCCGCTCGCATTCGCGGGTCTCTGGGAACGCTGGAGTCGCCACGAGGGCGATCCCGTGCGCTCGACGACGCTCATCACCGGCCCCGCCAATGACCGGATCGCCGAGGTGCACGATCGGATGCCGATCGTGCTGCCGCCGAGCGCTTGGGAGCAATGGCTCGACCCCGACTTCGGTGACGCGTCGGCGCTCGGGGACCTGCTGGTGCCGGCCCCGTCGAAGTTGTTCACCTTCCATCCGGTCAGCCGGGAGGTCAACAACCCGCGCCGGAAGAGCGCCCACCTCATCGAACCTCTCGCTCTCTGAGGTCGCTGTTGGCCCGTGCCCGACTCTCTCCGGCCCTCGGTGCCGTGCCTGCGCATCCGGCGCAGCAGGACTGGCGGTCGCGCCTCGAGCGGGCCGTCCTGCGATGGCAGGCCCGGCTGGACACCGCAGCCGTGGACAACATCCTGCCGTGGATCATGGCTCTCGCCGGAGGCGGCGTCCTGGCAGGTCTGGCGCTGACCCGTGCCCATTCGCTGCAGGCGGGAACCGAACTGGCGCTGTTCAACCAGAGCATCTGGCAGGTGAGCGAGGGGTTCCGACCCAACTCGACGCTGGTCGGCGGTGACTACCTGGCCCGCAACGGGGCGTTCATCATCTATCCGCTGTCGCTGCTGGTGCGCTGGCTGCCGATCACCACGACCGTCCTGGTGGTCCAGGCCTCCGCCCTGGCACTGGGAATCGTGCCGCTGTGGCGCATCGCCCGGCGCCGTGCCGATCTGAAGGTGGCGCCCGCGGCCGCCGTGGCGTTCGCCTATGCCGGCTACGCCGCCCTCCACAACGCCAACCTCTCCGGGTTCCATCCCGAGACCCTGGCGGTGCCCGCCCTGATGGGTGCGGTGTACTACGGGCTCGGCGCCCGCTGGGCACCGTTCGGCGCGCTGGTGGCGGTGGTGTTGGCGTGCCGCTCCGACCTCGGCTGGGTGGTGATGACGCTGGGCGTCGTTCTGGCGGTCGACCTCCGGCCGCGGCCCGCCGCCGGCGGGGCGCCCGAGCGCGAGGACTCGCTGTGGCGGGCCCCCGCACGCGTCGGCCGATCGATTCTGGCCATCTCGGGACGGCATTCCCGCACCGCGCTCATCTGGGCGTTCGTGGGGCTGCTGTGGGCGCTGCTGGCCACCGAGACCATCCAGCCGATACTTGCCGGCGGCGAGTTCCCGCACCTGGCCCGCTATGCCGAGTACGGGGACTCCAGCACCGCGGACGTCATCTGGGGGATCCTGCGGCAACCCCACGTGTTCTTGGGCAACCTGGTCACGCACGAGAACTTCCTGCTGGGGGTCACGCTGCTCGCCCCGGTGCTGTTCCTGCCGCTCGTCGAGATGCGCTACCTCATGCCGGCGGTGCCATTCTTCGTCGTGCAACTGGCATCGGACGCGCCGCAGGCTCTGCTGGCCGAGACCGTGCCGGTGGCGGCGTTCGTGCTGGTGGCGACGATCTTCGCGCTACGGCGTGCCGGGGCGGTGCTGGTGCGGCGTGTACGGGTCAACCGCCGGCTGGTCATCACGCTCCTGTTGGCGACGGCCATCTTCTTCGTGCGCGACGCCGGCAGCTCGCCGTTCCACACGCCGTGGGAATGGACGCGCGATGCCGCCGACGGGGACCGCCTGGCGGCCACCGAGCAAATTCCCGGCGACGCCGCCGTGCGCGCCTCGCCGCACCTGCTGCCGCTGCTGGCGGAACGGAACGTGCTGTTCGAGTTGGACACGACGGGATCCTCGGCGCGGGTCGACGCGCAGTCGGCCGTCGACGGCGTGGGATGGATCGCCCTGGACCTCACCTCGGCCGGACAGTGGGGGTCCGACCCGCTGGAGGTCGAACGCTTCGACACCACGCTCCGCCAGCGGGGTTGGGAACGGGTCTTCGCAGCCGAGCAGGTGCGGGTATACCGCTACGCGGGCTCCGGCTCGGTCAGTGCCGGCACCGACTCCTGATTCTCAGCCCGAGGTGCCCAGCGCCCTGGTAGGTCTGGGTCATCACTTCGTCGCCGCTCTGCCGACTCCTGATTCTCAGCCCGAGGTGCCCAGCGCCTCCCGCAGCAGCGCCGCATCGGCGGCCAGTTCCCCCTGCTCGACGCCGGCCGCCGCGTTGGCGAAGTCCAGGTCCGACATGGAGTTGACGCCGAACACATGCAGGTGCACGTGCGGCACCTCGAAACCCGCCATCACCGTGGCGACCCGCTGCGGCCGCTGCGTCTCCATGATGGCCTGCCCGACGCGGTGGGCCACGGCGGTCAGATGCATGTTCGTCTCGACGTCCAGATCCAGCCAGTGATCCACCTCGGCGACCGGCACGACGAGGGCGTGGCCCGCGGTGAGCGGGTTGATGGAAAGGAACACGGCGCAGCGTTCGTCGCGCCAGACGAAGTGTCCCGGCAACTCGCCGTTCAGGATCCGTGTGAAGAGCGTCGCCATCGGGGCCTCCCGCGCCGGCCGGAGTCGTGCGTCCGATCCCGCACGGTACTCTCCTGCCGTGGTCGCTGAGAGTCTCCGCCGCCAACTCCGGACGATCCCCAACCTGGTCACCTTCCTGCGGCTGGGTTGCATCCCGATCTTCTGCTGGCTGCTCTTCGGGCTGGACAACCGCCTGGCGGCCGGGATCCTGCTGGGTGCTCTCGGCGCCAGCGACTTCGTGGACGGCTACCTGGCGCGCCGCCTGGACCAGGCGACCGAGCTGGGAGCCATTCTGGACCCCGTCGCCGACCGGTTCATGTTCTTCGCCGCAGCGATCTCCATGCTCGTCAGCGGCGACGTGGCGCTGTGGTTCGGGATCACCGCGCTCGTCCGGGAGTTCGGGCTCTCGGTCGGCACCGTCGCCCTGGCCGCTCGGCGCGTGGGTTGGCTGGGTGTGAACGCCTGGGGCAAGGCGGGCAGCTTCGGCCTCATGTTCGCGTTCCCGCTGTTCCTCCTGGGGCAGGCGGACATTCCCGGTGCGGGCGCCTGGACCATCGCCGGGTGGGTGTCGGGCATCCCATCACTCGCCATTGCCTGGTACGGGGCATACCTCTACGTGCTGGCGGGTCGCCGCGCCCTCGCCGCCTTGCCGGACACCGGTACCGCTGGTTCCTCGGCGGATTCCTGAGGGCGGCGACGGCCTTCGTGGGAGCCGGCCGGTCGGTGGACTAGCGTGAAAACGATGGTGCAGCGGACCCGGCGACAGTTTGATCCCCTCGGGCTGCGGTGAACGTTCCCGAACTGCTCAAGTACTCCGAGGATCACGGCTGGGTGGCTCAGGAGGGCGAGGAGAGCGACCGGTTGGTGCGTGTCGGCCTGACCGACTACGGCCAGGATCTTCTCGGTGAGGTGGAGTTCGTCGACCTCCCGGATCCGGGGAGCCGGCTCGGGGTGGGTGATCTGATGGCGGAGATCGAGGCTCGCAAGGCGACCAGCGAACTCTACGCGCCACTGGCGGGTCGGGTCGTGGCCGTGAACGGCTTGCTGGCCGAGACGCCGGAGGTTCTCAATCGTGACCCGTACGGCGAGGGCTGGTTGTGCCTCCTCGCCCCCGAGGACGGCGCCGGGGTCGACGAGTTGATGGACGGTGCGGCCTACGCGAGGTTCGTCGGTGGCTGACGAACCGCTCGCAGGCATCAGTGAGGTCGTCAACGGGCTGCGCGGCGACTTTCCCGACGTGTCGGTCTCCAAGCTGCGTTTCCTGGAGAGCCAGGGCCTCATCACCCCGCACCGCACGTCCAAGGGGTACCGGAAGTACTCACGCACCGACATGGCCAAGCTGCGCTGGATCCTGACCCAGCAGCGGGAGCACTTCCTGCCGCTGCGGGTCATCAGGGAACGCATGGCCGACGTGGAGTGGAGCGCCCGCGTCGACGAGGAGGCCGATCGGCTTCCCGACGTGGACGTCAGCGACCGGGTCCGGCGGCTCGCCCCGCAACTGCCCGCCCCGGAGCCCTCCGGGGCGGGAATGACCTTGCCACAGCTCGCCAACGCCAGCGGGCTGAGTCTCTCCCAGGCGCGGGAACTGACGCGATACGGCCTCCTGGAGCCGCGCCCCGCCGCGGAGATCGACTTCTACGACGCGCAGGCCCTCGAGGTGGCGCGCATCGCCCGCCAGATGTTCGACCAGGGTCTGGAACCGCGGCACCTGCGGGTCTTCAAGGCGTCGGTGGACAGGGAACTGGATCTCTCGGTTCCGGCGGTGCAAAGGGTTCTGCAGGCCGGCGGCGCCGACGCCCAGCGCCGGGCACGGGAACTGCTGGCGACGCAGGCCGCGCTGGCGTCCTCGCTCCGCGAGGCGCTCGTTCGGCGCACCCTGCAGAGTCTCCGCTGAGCGTGCCGCCGGCAGAAGCGGTGCGCCCGCCCGGCGGGACCGTGTATGGGCGCACGGCGATCGCCGAGCGTGTGCAGGCGCTCGGGGCGGCCATCTCGGCTGACTACTCCGCGTGCCTCGCCGGTGGGGACGCCGTCGTGGTCGTGGGTGTACTCCGGGGTTGTGTGCCGTTCCTGGCCGATCTGGCGCGGGCGCTGCGGGTCGATGTCGAGGTGGACTTCCTGGCGATTTCCCGGTTCGCGCCGAACTCCGGACGGGTGCGGATCACCCGTGACCTGGACATCGACATTGTCGGGCGCCACGTCCTTCTGGTCGAGGGAATTGTCGACAGCGGACTCAGCGTGGGTTATCTCACCGGGGAGTTGCGCCGGCGTTCCCCGCTCTCCGTCGAGGTCTGCACGCTGGCGGATCGCCAGGTCCGGCGCATCCTGCCGCTGGAGGCGCGCTACGTGGGCTTCACGGTGGACGACTCCTTCCTCATCGGGTACGGGCTCGATTTCCGGGGTCGGTACGGGAACCTCCCGGACCTGCGGGCCGTGGATCGTCACGCCCTCGAAGGGGACTCCGACGCCTACGTGGGCTCCCTCTACAGGTCGCGAACACCTCCCCGCACGTAGATCTCCCAGTAGGGGGGTTGTAGAGGTCTGCGGCTATTGTCAAGGCGTGATCGAGATGGACCTCGTCGGTGTACGCATCGAGTTGCCGACCAACACGCCGATCCTGCTGCTGCGCGAGCAGGCCCCGAATCCGCGGCTCCTGCCCATCTTCATCGGCGCGCCGGAGGCGACGGCCATCGCCCTGGCTCTCGAGGGTGTGGAGGTGCCGCGCCCCATGACGCACGATCTCATCAAGGTCATTCTCGAGAACATGGGCGTTGCGCTGGTGCGGGTCCTCGTCACCGAACTGCGCGACAAGACGTTCTTCGCCGAACTCGAACTCGGCGAGAACGGCCGGACCCGGCGGGTCTCGTGTCGTCCCTCCGATGCGATCGCGGTGGCGGTGCGCTGCGGTGCGCCCATCTTCGCCGCCGAGGAGGTGCTGGCGGACGCCGGCTACCGGGAGCGGGCTGACGCCGAGGAGGCGGACGGCTCCGATGCCTCCGAGACCCAGGACCCCGACGAGGTGGTCGAGCAGTTCCGCGAGTTCATCGACACCGTCCGGCCGGAGGACTTCGAGTCCTGAGTGGCCGCCCGGCGGGGTTGTGAGCAGGGGACAGGGGGAGATATCCCCAGGCCCGCGCGAATTGCAGTAGAGTAGTTACAGCGCTGGACGCAAGCTTCCGGAGGGACGTCCATGAGCGACAATGTCGTACGTAGCTACACCTCGAAGCAGGCTCAGCAAATCGCCGGGATCACCTACCGGCAGCTCGATTACTGGGCCCGGACCGATCTGGTGCAGCCGTCGGTGACCTCCGCGGTGGGCAGCGGATCACGCCGTGCCTACTCCTATGGGGATCTGCTGAGGTTGCGGGTCATCAAGGATCTGCTCGACAACGGCGTCGGCCTGCCGCAGATCCGCGACGTCTTCACGAACCACAAGAACATCCTCGGCGAGGATCTGGCCGGGGGACGGCTCGTCATCAGCGGCAACGAGGTGCTGTTCATGACAGGCCCCGACGAGTTGGTGGCGCTTCTCCAGCGGCCGGGACAGCAGGCACTGGCGCTCATCATGCTGGAGGTCGAGGGGATCAAGGAGCAACTCAACGGCGCCATCGTCAGCGAGCTCGGGCGGCGGCGCGACAGTTCCGCCGAGATGGAGGTCGTCGAGGAGCCGGAGGCCGGCGAGGCCGGCGCCGGCTACGGGACCTGAGGGTACTTTCGCCCCGACCGGGATCCGGCGGCGTGCCGGCATCCGATCCCACTGCCGGCTACGAGCCGAACTTCGCTCATGCCTCCGAGCGGGCGTTCAGCCAGCTTCTCGACTTCTACGGCGTGTCGTGGGAGTACGAGCCCACCACCTTCGTGCTGGAACGGGACCCCTCGGGACGTGTCCTTGAGGCCTTCACGCCGGACTTCTACCTGCCCGGCTATGACATGTACGTCGAGTTGACGACGTTGCAGCAGAAGCTCGTCACCCGGAAGAACCGCAAGGTGCGCAAGCTGCGGATGCGGTATCCCGAGGTGCGCGTGAAGATGCTGCACCGCCGGGCCACCCTCGGTCTGCTGGCGAAGTACTCCCAGGAGCCGGTCGCAGCCTAGCCAGGTCGTCGCGGCCGGCCTGCCGCGACGGTGCGTCAGATAGAGGCGGCCTTCTCGAGCAGACTGTCCGCGTCGATGCCGCCGACGCCGCGCTCGACGACTTCGCCCGACGGCGAGAGCAGCACCCAAGAAGGGTGGGAGAAGACGCCCAGCAGGGCGGCCGGGTCGAAGGATTCGCTCCACACCACAGGGAACGACTGGAGTCCCGTCACTCCCACGAATTGCTCAGCCTGCATGAGAGAGTCCGTGACCCCCAGGCCCAAGACTTGGACCTGGTCTCCGTGGTATCGAGCGAACTGCTCGATGCCGGGTGCCTCCCGGCGGCAAACCGGTCAATGGGGCGCCCAGACCCACACGAATATGGGTCGGTCGGTGGGTGCGAACGAAGCAAGCACGACGTTCTCGCCGGTAAGGACGTCAACGACCGTCAAGGTGGGAAGGTCGTTGGGGCCGGCCGGTGGCGGCGGAGGGGGAGGCTCCGGTGGCGGTGGCGGGGGTTCGGGCGGCGGTGGAGGAGGCGGAGGTTCGGGCGGTGGTGGTGGCGGTTCGGGCGGCGGTGGAGGAGGCGGTGCGGCGGCTGCCTCCTCGCGGGCCCGCTGCGCCTCCTCTTCGGCCGCAGCCGCGGTTGCCTGGGCGTCGGCTGCGGCCTGCGCGGCGTCGGCTGCGGCCTGTTCGGCCTCGGCGGCGGCCTGGGCGTCGGCTTCCGCCTGCTCCGCGGCGGCCCGTTCGGCCTCGGCTGCCAGCTTCTGAGCCTCCTGCGCGGCCTCGGCGGCGGCCTGGGCGTCGGCGGCGGCCTGCGCGGCGTCGACGGCTGCCTGTTCGGCCTCGGCGTCGGCTTCCGCCTGCTCCGCGGCGGCCCGTTCGGCCTCGGCCGCCCGCCTCTGGGCCCCCTGTTCGACCTCCGCCGCTTCCCGGGCGGCCGCGATTGCCGGCCGGGCCGGGGGGCGGCGTCCGCCCGCTCCGCGGGGGGCCGGCCAGTTGGCGGAGGAGCGGGCAGCCGAGGCGGAACAGGCCGCCGCGGAGCAGGCGGAAGCCGACGCCCAGGCCGAACAGGCCGCAGCCGACGCCCAGGCAGCGGCCGAGGCCGAACAGGCCGCGGCCGAATCCCAGGCAGCGGCCGAGGCCGCGCAGGAGGCTCAGAAGCTGGCAACCGAGGCCGAAGAGGCCGCCGCGGAGCAGGCGGAAGCCGACGCCCAGGCCGCCGCCCAGGCCGC
>JAPONU010000016.1 GCA_026713745.1 bacterium | reverse complement strand
CGCCAGGATCACGTAGGTCTGCGTGGCGAGACCCGACTTCATCTCGCCGCGCACGTCGGCGAGACCCGTGTCGATCTTGGCGTTCAGATCCGTGAGGCCGAGTCTCAACTCGCCGCGCACCTCGGCGAGACCCGTGTCGATCTTGGCGCCCAACTCGGTGCGGAGCGCCTCGAGCCTGACGTCGACCACCTCGAACCTGGCGTCCATGCGCTCCTCGAGAACCGCCAAGTCGGTCTTGGTGGCCAACTCGTGCCAGTCCATGGGCGGGAGACTGTCCATGAGCGTCGTCACCTGCCCCTCCCCCAGCACATTCCGCATTCCCTCTCGCAGTTCAAACCGCTCCGCCTCGGTCGGTACCATCCCCGACTCCCTCCTAGCTGTGCGTGACCGTGGGGTCCGAGACCAAGAGGGGGCCGGCGCCCCCGAAACTTCAGCCGATCATAACAGGTCCGGAAATGCGAGATACCTGCGGGCCGGTCCGGACGTAGGTGCCTCGAGCCGCTCAGCAGCCCAACTCTCGGAGGCCGTTGCGGAGGCCGCCGACGCGGAACTGGGCCACGCCGATCGGCACGTTGTTCTGGCCCGTCACCCACATGGAAACAAGATTGTCGCGGTCGAGGCCCGCGGAGCGCGCGAAACCCGCCGCGTCCGTCGACACCGCGTACTGGGGGTCGAGGTTGTCCGCCTCGGTGAGGTCCACCCAGTACTCGCGCTCCCAGTCGCCCCAATTGAACTGCAGGCTGACCGACACCTGGCGGGAGATGGCGCCGCCGATGAGCTCCTCCACGTCCCACCACATGAACACCACCGGGTTGCCCGCGTCGCTGCAGAACCCGAAGAGCCTGGGGGGACTGCCGCCGCCGCGGGGCCAATGGGTGTACACGTGGAAGTTGGCGATGCTCCGCAGGCCCGGCCTGCCGCTGGTGAACTCGATGAGCGTCCAAGCGCCGATGGTGGCTTCGACATCCTCGGGGCCGAGGTCGCGGGCCCGCTCCATCGCCTCGGAGAACGTGGACTGGGCGACGGCGTAGGCGATGCCCTCCACGGCGGCGCCCACCAGCTTGGAGGTGACGATGCCGACCACCTCGCCGCAGATGTCGATGATGGGGCCGCCGCTGTTGCCGGGATTGGCGGCGGCGTCGGTCTGCAGGGACGTGACATAGTCGTTGTCGGGGTCGTCGACGCGGGCGGAGAACACGCCGAGCGTGACCGAGGCGTCGCCGATGCGCTCGAAAAGCGGGTAGCCGACGATGATGAGCCGCTCGCCGATGTCGAGGGCGGTGGAGTCGCCGATGGTGAGGGGTTGGAGGTCGTCGGTGGAGGCGGAGGCGGCCGAGGCGGCCGAGCCGCCGGAGCCGCCGGCCTCGTCGGAGCGGGACAGGATGGCGATGTCGGCGTCGGGGTCGGCGCCCACGATCGTGAGCTCGATGGAGTGGTCGGCGTTCTGGGCCGTGATCTCGGTGGCGCCGGCCACGACATGGGCAGCCGTGAGGAACTCGTCGTTTCCGATGTAGAAGGCCGTGCCGAGGCCGCGGTCGGTGACCACCTGGAACACCGACGGCAACACGCCGGCGATGGCGCCCTCGATGGTGCAATCGGCAGAGGAGTCGGTGGAGGTGTCGGCGGTGGCGTCGGTGTCGGCGGTGACCTGGGCGAGGGCGGCTGGGGTGGCCACCAGCAGCCCGCCCGCCAGGACGCCGACGGCGACGATGGCCCGGGGTGGCCGGGGTGACCGGGGTGACCGGAGTGCCCGGAGTGCCCGGAGTGCCCGGGATGCCCGGAATGATGAGCGCATACGGCGGCTCCCTCCGTGAAGAGTGGACCTTTCCTACCGCCATTCGCCAGCGTTCTCCAACCGGGGAGCCCCGGGGAAGCGGGGGTGGCCGGCGACACCAGATCATTTCGGTTTATGGGATATTTCGTGTACGGTGACTACCGGCACCTGTGTGCCCGGCTTCCCCCGGCAAAGTCAGCCGCCTCGCAACACCTGCCCGGTGGCTACCCTCGGAGGAGAACAGTCATGGAACAGTTGATCGTTGCGCTCATCGGACTGGTCGTTGCGCTGACTGGGCTGAACCTGACGCTCACGACCTACTTCGACCGCGTCCGCCGCGCCGAGACAACCAACCTCCGCGGCGAGATGACCGACGGCTTCGACAAACTCCGCGGCGAGATGACCGACGGAAACGACAAACTCCGCGCCGAGATGACCGACGGAAACGACAAACTCCGCGGCGAGACAACCAACCTCCGCGGCGAGATGACCGACGGCTTCGACAAACTCCGCGGCGAGATGACCAACGGAAACGACAAACTCCGCGCCGAGACAACCAACCTCCGCGGCGAGATGACCGACGGCTTCGACAAACTCCGCGGCGAGACAACCAACCTCCGCGGCGAGATGACCGACGGCTTCAACAAACTCCGCGGCGAGACAACCAACCTCCGCGGCGAGATGACCGACGGCTTCGACAAACTCCGCGGCGAGACAACCAACCTCCGCGGCGAGAT
>JAPONU010000015.1 GCA_026713745.1 bacterium | reverse complement strand
GCGCAGTGCTGCGGGCGGCTCGACCTTCTCGGTCCGCTCCATCTGTTCCGCCAGGTCTTCGAGTTCGCGTTGCTGAATCCGGCGGAGGTCCTTGGCTCTGGCGATCTCGCGCCGGAACGCATCATCGAGAAGCGTCAGCAGGCCACGCGGGCGGGGCAGGGCTTCGACCGGTCCGGTCTCAACCCCGGCGGGATCGGTGCCGCTCCCGACCAGGTCCGGCTCACCCCCTGTGGGGTCGGCATCGTCACCGGTGGGGTCGGCATCACCGTTAGCGGCCGGGGCATCCTCCGGGAACGCCGCGTGGACTCGCTGTTCGAGAGCGTCATCGACGAGGCTGTCCCTCGCCACGAACACGAACTGTTCGTGACCGGCCGCGCGGCGCGCCTCGGCGGCCTCGACGGTGCCGCCGCCGTCTGCAATGCCGAGGGCGTTGCGAACCAGATCGGTCCACACCCTCGGCTCGAATCCCTCCAGTACGACGGCCGGTGCGTCGGACGCGTGCCGATCCGGCTGCACGGCCGACGGCTGATCGCTCTCACCAGATCCGGCGTCGCCGCCGAGGGCCTTCACGACCTCCGCGCGCAGCAGCAACCAGAAGCCGCGCAGACCCGATGCCAGCGGCGGGAAGAAGCCGCCGAGCGCGCCGGCGAGAAACTTCAGCGCCCCGCCACGCCCGCCGGGGGTACCCGCCTCGCCCAGCCGGTTGTCGAGCCGGAAGACCTCGGGGTGCAGGACCGCCACGGTGCGACCGACAATCTCGGGAACCGGCGCCGGCGTGAATCCGTCGGGCACGGGCAGGACGTCGTCGCCGGCACCGGCCTGCCCGCCCCGCCGGACGGACACGAGCCTGGCCGAGGACCGAACGTACCGGAGACCGTGCCCGGAGACGCCGGGGGCGAGGAACTCCGGTTGCCACCGGCTGTCGGCCATGGCGTGCCACGCGGAGGTCAACGTGGCGATCTCGAGCGCGGCGTGCCAGGCGGCCCGATCCACATCGGCGAATTCGATTGCAACGGCCGCGCCGTCCACGAACCGCCGGTCCGCCGGGAGGGCGACGAAGTTGGCGGTGCGCGCCGAGAAGAACCCCTTGGCCGGAAGGATGTCGCCGCCGTCGCGCGACTCCGGCACGAACAGGCAACTCGCAACCACCGGCACGCTCGACAGGCTCATGCCCCGATCGGTGATGCGCAGCACCGCCGCGGCCAGTTCGAGTTGGGCCTCCGGTGCCAGGTCGGCTGAGGCAACCGCGGTCACGACGTGGCCATCGGTCGCCGGATCGGTCGCCAGCGCGTCGAACAGCCCCATCTCGGCGTTTTCGCCGGCACGTACGCACGTGGCTCGCGGCTGCCCGGGCCACGCGGCATCGCCGACCGGCACGAGTGCGATGTCGGCGAGCAGGCTGCGGGCGGAGAGGTCGCGCAGGACGCGTGTCGCTTCGACGACGACCCGGTCAGCATCGTGATGCAGCACGGTGATCATGCGTCGCCCCTCGCCGCCGAGTGCCTCCGCAGCCCGGTCATCACACCTAACGCAGGCCCTCGTCGGGTGTGTGCCCCTCGACGACCAAACGGAGCCGCTGCAGTTCCTCGCCGATCAACGGCCACAGCCCGGTCCACAGCGGGGCCCTCGACAGCTTGCCGGGGTTCATGTTCCAGTCCTGCTCGAGTTTGGCGTACTCGGTCTCGTAACCCGAGCAGACCTCGTCGAGCACGCCGGCAACCGCCTTGGCGCGATCCTGCCAGGTGGCCTCTTCGGACAGGCCGGCCAACGACACGGGACTCATGCCGGCGAGAGCACAGGGATCCCGCCGGCCGGACTCGATCCACCGAGCCAGCCGGTCGTTGAGGCTGTCGTAGTGAAGGATGCCGCGGTCGCCCGACTTGCCCAGATCCAGCAACTGGACGTACGCCTCCAGCGGTTCGAGGCTGCCGCGCTCGGCAACCTCCACGTAGGCCAGGCCCAAGGCCTCCAGCACCGGGCCGAGCCTGTCGTTGCGGTGCGCGGAGGACAGCGAGGGGTTCGGGAACGCCACCGGGCTCCGATCCTCGCGAGCCATCAGGATCATCCCATCGGTACCCGAGGGTTCCAGCAGGCCGAGTATCCGCGCCGTGAACCAACCGCGTACCAGGCCGCGCAGATGGGCCTGAGGAACCGGCACGAACCGCTGCAGCGGCCGTGCGCGACGGTGCTCCCAGAACTGCTGCCGAGCGACGGGCCCAACCCCCTTCTGCTTGCCCCAGTCCTCGGCGATCGGCCCGAGCAGGGACTTCAGGGCCAGCACCGATTGTGGTGCGGCCAGCTGCGTGGCGATATCGATGTGCCGCCTGCGCTCATCGTGGGTCATGAGTTCTGCCACTCGATCCGCACCGATCCTCGGGGAGAGAACGTCTTCGACCGCTGCCTGCATGGGATGCGGGCCGTCCCGGCCCAGCCCGAATGGCAGCTTGCTGAGGTGCCACACCAAGCCTTTGCCGGCATCGGTTCCCACCAGACCGGCCAGCGTGGGATCCGGATCCACCAGCGGGGCGGCGGCCTCGATGGCGGCAGGCACGCAGGCCACGAACCGTCGCTGGTACTCCTGCCTCTCGGCCGCGGTGACAGAGGCCCCGGCTGCGGCACCCGGGTCGAGCGCGTCGCGGAGGCTGAGCCCGAGGAGTTCGCCGAAAGGTCCGCCTTCGTCGTTCAGCCAGGCGGCGGCGCTGCGCACCAGGAGTTCTCTCGCCGAACCCTCCCTGGTACGACAGACGGCAACGTCGATGTTCGTCGAGGCACCGCTCCAGCGCGCTCCCGGCGCCCAGCTGCGGGCCAGATCCACGAACCTGTCGCCCGACTGCGGATCGCACGCAGTACAACCGATGACGGCTTCCCGCAGCCTCCCGTAGTCGCTGCCGCCGAAGGTCTGCCGCAGGAGCCGATCGAACAGTTCCTGGTACTCCGACACCTCGATCAGGCTGAACTCGTTCTCGGGCGGCCCGAAGTCGACCGTGCCCGATCTCTCATCGTTGCGGAGCCGACCGAAAGCGTCGCCGAGCGCCTGAGCGATGGGGTCGAACAGGCGGTCGGCCGCTTCTGACGCCAGGTCGGCGGCCCGCTCGGCAACGAGCGCGTCCAGTTCGAAGCTGCGATGGTGAATCGCTGTTTCGAGGTACTTCCGCAACCTCGCATCGTCGGCCCGGAGCCTTCCGCCGGCGCCCTGCAGTTCCTGCGACGCCTCCTCCCGCCACTGGTCGGCCCAGTGCCTCAGATCCGCCACGACATCGGAGCGCAGGTTGTTGACGACCGCGGTTCGCAGATGACTCGCCGCGTCACTGCAGAGGCGGGCGGTGACCCGGAGCCCGTACCTCACGAGCGCCGTTCCGACGGCGCTCAGCACCCGTCCCTCGACGTCGGCAACCCAGGCGCGGGACCGCTCGTCGAGGTCGGCGCGGGCCTGCTGCGCGTAGTCACCGAAGTAGTCCTCGACGGCGGCGTCGATGAGACCTCGCCATTCGCTCGCCACCCGGGTGCCGCCCGCGTCGAGGGACGCACCCTGGGAGATCTGGCGCTGGTACTCCAGGCAGAGCCCTCCTGTCCGGTCGATGCTGCCGGCGGGCGGCCATAGGTCGCGCCGCATCGGCCCGGGCTCGAAGTCGGTCTCGTCGATACCCACCTCGCCCCGGAACCAAACGCCGTGGTTCTCGGCAAGCTTCCCGGCTATGAATTCCGGGTCGTTGCTGTTGAGTGCCCGGCCCACCCGCTTTGCGTCATCGGAGCCAAAGTGGTAGCCGACGAGATGCTCATAGGAGTCGCGGACCACCCGATCCACGGCGTAGCGCTCGAAGTGGTCGGTGCCCAGTGAAATACGGGCGAACCCGAGCGCCGAGAACGGCGGCAGGCCGATAGCACCGGTCTCGCCCAAGTCCACGAGAGCCTCGCCCCTGACGTTGGAGGAGGCTGCGTTCTTGAAATTGGCAATCGTGTAGGAGACGAACGATCCGGCGACCTCCTCGTCGGTGACCCACGAGAGCAGCGCACGACCGACCCCTTCGAACAGCGCGTCGAACGTGCCGAAGTTGACTCCTGCGGCGTTCTGCAAGCCGACGAGGAACGGGTACGAGGGTCCACCGAACGTCAGCGTCCCGACGGCACCGGCAGCCTGCAGGAACGGATCGTCGATGGGCTCCACGACGACATCGTCGCCCGCGGTCGGATTGCCGCCCCACCAGTAACCGTTGAGCAGTTCGCACACTGCCGCAAGTCCGTTGCCGTGCACTCCCGCCCTCGTCGCTGCCGGCAGCACGTTGAAGACCTCCGAGGTGTAGATGATCCCGAAGAGGTTGCTCCCGGCGGCCGCATCCATGCTGCGGATGAGATCGCACACGTTGTTGAGGAGACCGGCACCCGTGCCTCCCGCCAGGGAGGAGACGACAAAGACGTAGGTCGGCATCCCGCCCATCGGAGCGGCGTCTGTGCCCTGCGCCCGTGCATAGGCGTAGTTCAACTCGCGGGCCGCCGCATTGGCGCTGAGACTGTTGAACTTGGACTCGATACGGGTCCTGATGTCGTTGAGGTAGAGCGTGCCGATGCTGTGACCGACCGCGCGGTACTGACCGGCGCCGGCCTCGATAGGAATCCTCAGACCGGTCGGCTCCACCCTCCAGGTGCGAAGTTCGGCGCGCCGGGCGTCCGAGGCGTCGAGTTGGGCCTGCACGGCATCGAACGTGATGCCGACCGGGACCAGACCGACGTACTCGTCGCCGGCCAGATGGGCGACCCGGTCGTTGATCTCGTCGCCGTCGGGCTGCGGCGGCGCGTCGATGTGGAGGAACTGCCAGCCGGAGGGGATGTCGCCCTCGATACCGTGGGCCTTCATCCAGCGTTGGATCTGATCCTTCAGGAAGCGGAGCGTCTTGCCGCCGGAGCCGCCGAGTCCGATGAAGAGGAAGCGGTTGTACATGCGCTGTCAGCCTTTCGGTCGAGGTTCCGCTGGTCTCGGCGGCCGTGGATGTGGACCGCTTGCGCGGGATGTGCTCGTCACTGCGTTCATCATCGAGGTGGGGGAGGCGGCGGGCGGCGCCCCGAGCCGGGGGTGTCGCCGCCGGTTCCCGCAGCCGGCGGTGCCGAGTCGGGTTGGGGGCCCGCGCCACCGCCGAGGCGCCTGCCGAGTTCGGCCAGCGCGGATCGGAGGTGTCGCCTCACGTTCTCCGCTGTCGAGTCCTTCGCCGCTGTGCCGCGGATCAGGATCCACACCTGGCCGCGGTGTTCGCTCTCGTCCCCTCTTGAGACCGTGGGTGACCGGTCCAGCGCCACGATCACCGCTCCGTCGGCGAGGCCCGGTGGGAGGAACCCGGTCCCCCCGGACGAAGGCGACGCCGCCGCGAGCAGGGAGCGGCGATCCGGCAGGACTGCCTCGACACGTCCCCCGCCGAGGAGGTCGTGGAGGCTCCACCAGCGCACCCGGGCGCGGAGCGTGAGGCCTGCGGCTCTCAGCTGTGCCCGGCGACGCACCAAGGGCTCGGAGCCGCCGGCGAGCGCTGACGCCGCATCGAAGTCGGGCAACGTCACGCGCCCTCCTGGCGTGGCCAGCGCTCGCACCTCGCTCCGCACGAATCGATAGTCGCCCGTCCTGGGCAGGCGTCCGGTCCGCCGCGCCAGCACCCGGAGCACCAGCCAGCCCAGCAGGAGTCCCGCGAGGAGCAGAGCCACGGCGATCAGCACCGCAGCGCCCGTGTTCGGACGTGCCCGAAGATCCACCGCGACCTCCGGTGGCGCCTGCTCGCCGACGCTCTGTTCGAGGCCGTCGGGGGAGCGCCACGTGGCGTCGAGGGCGAACTCGGCGACAGTCTCGTAGCGGCGGTTCGGCAGCGGAGCGGTGGTCTCGATGAGGATCGGCAGGTCGTCGTCGCCGGGGCTGAGCCGGACCTCGCCGGGGAATCCCCACGGCACGCCGGCCACGTCGCCGTCGACCCTGACGGTCACCTCACCGGCGCCCGGCGCCAGCAACGTGCAGCCGGTGTCGACGGTGAGCGGTCCCTCGGGCACCTCGATCGGGGTGCCGACGACCTCCGGCGTGCCTGGGCAACGGATCCGGATGCGCCGATCGAGCCGCACTGTCACGTCGCGCCGGTGGCGGTCGGCCGGAGGTTCATAGCCGTCGAGGGTCAGGGTCGCCACCAACTCGAAGCTCGTCGCAGCGAGGAGAGGTTCGTTCGGCAGCGGGCCGGCGGACTCGATGAGGACCCGATGGTCGGCGTGACCCGGCGTCAGGCTCACCGGCCCGGGCAACCGCCAGCTCACGCCGGCAACGGAGCCTTCCACCCCGAGCGTAACCACACCGGCCTCAGGGGCAGGCAGAACGCAGCCGGTGTCGACTGTGAGCGGAACCTCGGGCACCTCTCCACCGGACCGGCGCGCCCCCGGCTCACCGGAGCAGTCCAACAGTTCGGGCGGCTCCTCGGGGACGGCCACCATCATGCGCCGGCCGCTCCCGGAAGAGTGGCCTCGCGCCGACTGCCAGTTCAGATAGACATCGATCCCGGTCTCGAAGGGGCGAATCAGCCCCGGCGCAAGCGGCCCCGAGGTGGCTTCGACGGAGACCAGACCGTCCCCCGGTTCCACGATCAGGACATCGGTGGCATCGCCGTCGCGCACCGGACGCCACGAGAGGTCCGGGCCCGGCGGCGCGTCGGCGGTACGGACCTCCAGGCGGCCGTTGGGCGGTGGATCGATCTCGCAGAGGTTCGCCACCCGCGCCCGCTGCTCGGGTCGACCGCCGCCGGACGGATCCACATCCACTCGAACGGCCTCAACCCGGAATTCGCATCGAGGCACGGGCAGGTACACGGTCGCGGTTCGTGGCTCCCGCTGCTCGTCCAGAACTGCGGACCCTCCGCCGGACCAGGTCGCCGCCAGCGTGAACTCGACGTCGTCGCCGATGAGGTCGACCAGTTCGGGGTGTCCGACGCGGACGAACAGGGTGTGATGCTGCGCCGATGGGGTCAGGACGATGTCGTCACGAGGGAGCCAACTCTCCTCGCCGGCCGCCGGGGGATCCACCAATTTCCAGGCCTCGCCGCGGACATCGCCGGGGACCGTCGCCCGGACGGCGCCCTGCGGCGGGGACAGCAACCTGCAACCGGTGTCGACGACCAAGGCCCATTCGCCGGACGGGTTCTGGCGAGCGGCGGTCACCTGGGCCTCGGCCTCGCACTCGAGCAGATCGGGCGTAGCGGGCCTCGGCACATTGATCTCGACGTCCTTCGAGCGGTTCGCCAGTTCGGCCCCCCGTGTCGAGCGCCAGACGAACGTGAAACGGACACCGTCCTCGAACCCCACGGGCGGGACGTCGGGTGTGGCGAGAATCTGTGACATGCCACCGAGCGCGATCGGCACGTCATCGTGCACGAGGAGGATCGGCTCGTCGCGTGGCAGCCTCTCGGGATCAGCACCGCCGAGCGCTGGTTGTGACGCCCACCACTCCAGCACGTTGGCCTCCGCGGCCACGAAGACCATCTCGAAATACCCGGCGGGTGGGACACCGACGGTGCACAACTCAGCGGCCCGGGCCCGGGTGCCACCGGCTGCCTCGTCCCAACTCGCCCACTGAGACTCGAAGCAATCGATGAGTCGCTCGACCCAGTACGCCTCGCGGTCGGGCACGTCGAACCGCAGCACCGTCGTCACCAACGGCACTTCTGTCGGCTGCTCCGGCCAATCCGGCAGTTGCTCGGGGTACCACGTGGCCGCGATCTCGACCGCGGCGCCGGCGACCGCAGCGACCGGCTCGTCCTCCGGCAGCCGGCCCGAGATGATATTGAAGGACAGGTCGGCGTCACCGGCGCTGAGCCGGCGGCTCGCGGCCGGCTCGACCCCGTCATCCCCATCGTCGATCAGCCACTCCACGCCTGCCGGCAGACCTCCGCCTACGAGATTCAGCACGATCTCACCGTCGAACGGAGCAGGGAGCGTGCAGATCGACTCTGCTGCGGGGTCCCCGACGATCAGCCGGTGCGGCCACTCGTCCTCGAACGGGTCCTTGATCGTCGGCGGCCGCGAGCAACTGATGCGGGGTTGGCGCACGGCCAGCCCGACCTCGCCGACGGCAATCCCCAGCTCGCCGGTGAGGGCGCCGATGTCCTCGATCTCGATGACCTTGCCTGCCTGCACATCGGACCAAGACTCGCAGCCGGAAGCAGCGGTCACACCGCCCAGCAGCGGCGAGTCACCGTGGCCGGTCACGGCAAGGATGATTTGCTTTGAGGACCTTGCCAGAAAGTCGAGGTGCGAGCCGCCGGCGCCCCGGTCGAAGTCCGGTCCCTTCAACACGGCGACGTAGGTGGACACACCGAGGTCCTCCATACGCTGCCGGTAGCGACTCCGGTCCGGATCGGTGCCGCACAGATCGGCCAGCAGTTCGGAGACATGTGTCGTCGCCCGGTCCTCCAACGCCGGCCTGCCCCCGGCGGCCGTGTCGTAACGGTCCAGGATCCCGTCGGTGAACAGCACCAGGATGCGACATGTGGTATCGGAGTCGGCATTGGGCGCGTTCTCGAACCGAACCAGCGCCTGCTCGACGGCTGGGCCGTAGTCAGTGTCGCCCCTCGCGCCGAGCGCCGCGTCGATGGCCACATCGGACGGATGGTCCGAACCGACAGGAGCGAAACCGGCGAGCGCCTCGGCCGTGGTGTTGAAGGCGATCAGCGCCACGTTGATGCCGAAGTCGAGACCGGAGCCAACCCCGCCGAGCAGTTCCGAGATCGATTCCTGCAGCGACGCGAGCCGTTCGCGGGTGCCACGCACGGCGTCGCGCCGCAGGGTGTCGTAGGGATCCACGTTCCGGAGTGAGCCGGAGCGGTCGAGAGCGAGCATGATCTCGACCCGCTCGATACGGCCGTTGGCCGCGGCCGAGGCGCACGGCTGCCAATCGGCGGTCTCGGCCTGGGCTCGCAGCGGGCCGGCGGCAAGGGCCAGGGTCAACCCCGCAGTCAGGACCGTCATCGCCGCCACCACCGCCACGCCGCGACGGCAACGCCGGCTCAGCCGACCGGCCTCGGATCGTCCCGCGGCGGTCGCGAACGGCATCCGCGTCACCGCCTGCCACCCCGACTCAGCCGGCCAGCCATCGCGTCATCTCCTTGGCGAGGAACCAGCCGTGCGCGGCGCCGGCCGTCCACCCCGCGAGCGCCAGGGCGGACACGGTGGGCCGGCTCGGTAGCCACCGCCATTCGCCGAACGTCTCCCCGGCGCGCCGACCGGCGTCGACCACGAGAAACCCGACGAGCAGGAGCGGACCGCCGAGCGCGCCGAGCAGGAATCCAGCGCTGTTGGCGCTCCAACTCACGAAACCGAGAAGGACCAGAGCGCAGACAGTCGACGCCAGGACCGCCACCGCCGGTACCACCGGTGGCCGCGGCGCGGGCCCACCCGGCGCCGGCCGCCGGATCGCGCTACGTCCGGGAGGCGGCACCGCCGACGAGCGGCCCCTGCGCGGGGGCGGCCGGCGCGCCGGCGGGCTCGTCGACTGCCGCGGCGGCGGGCGGCGCCGCGGCGGAGGTTGCTCAGGCACAAGCACCGCCGCGAGGAAGCTCACACCTCGGTCGCGACCCGGGGGGGCGTCCCGCCCGGAGACTGCAGCGCCGGCCTGCGCTCGGACCGCCACCTCCGGTCTTGCCGCTGGAATCCATCTGTACCTAAATCTACAGAGTACGGCTGTTCTAGTGGCAGGCCGGTTCTCGGGAGGACGGGTGCTCGCGGAAGTACCCCTATTCACCGCCGGCAGGGATTGGCGCGCCCGACCGGACGTACCCTGATTGGAGTGGGGGGTGGCCCGTCAACCGGGCATCCGGCCGAGGGCCAGCCGTCGAGACCGGCGGACGCGGGCGCGGCGGGGCCGGCCCGGGCTCGCACGCACTGGATTCCAGCCTGCGGCGGGATGACCGGGAGGGTGCGCCCGTAGACTTCGGGGCGTGACTTCGGCACCGCTGTTCGCCATCGAGGACCTGCACTGCGGCAGCGAGGATGCCGAGATCCTGCGGGGCGTGAGCCTGGACATCCGCCCCGGGGAGCTTCACGCCCTGATGGGTCCGAACGGCTCGGGGAAGTCCACCCTGGCCGCCACGCTCATGGGCAGCCCCGAGTACGAGGTGAGCGCCGGACGGGTGCTGTTCCGGGGAGACGACATCACGTACTGGAGCGCCGACGAGCGCGCCAAGGCCGGTCTGTTCCTGGCCTTCCAGTACCCGCAGTCCATCGTGGGGGTCTCGGTGCTCAACTTCCTGCGCCAGGCGGCCGGGGCTCGAAGGGGCGAGGAGATCAGCATCCTGCGACTGCGGATGCAGATCATGGACTGGATGGACCGCCTTGGCATCGATCCCGCCTTCGCCGACCGCTTCCTGAACGAGGGATTCTCCGGCGGCGAGAAGAAGCGCAACGAGATCCTGCAGATGGCCATCCTGCGCCCCGACGTGGCCATCCTGGACGAGACCGACTCGGGCCTCGACATCGACGCCCTGAAGATCGTCGCCTCGGGCGTGCACGCGGTGCGCGACGAGAACCCCCGGATGGGGACCCTCGCCATAACGCACTACCAGCGCCTGCTGGAGTACCTCGCGCCGGACCACGTCCACATCCTCATCGAGGGTCGAATCGTGGAGTCCGGTGACATGGCCCTCGCCGAACGGCTCGAGGCCGACGGCTACAACGCCTGGCGTTGAGCGGCGTGGCCCGATGAGCGACCTCGCTGCCGCCACGAAGACCGACTTCCCCCTGTTGAGCAGGGACGTCTACGGCAAGCCCATCGTCTACCTGGACTCGGCGGCCACCTCCCAGAAACCCCGGGTGGTGCTTGACGCCATGGACGCCTACTACCGCACCGTGAACGCCAACGTGCACCGCGGCGCCTACCACATCGCCGACATCGCCACCCAGGCCATGGAGGAGGCGCGGGCGAAGGTGCAACGCTTCATCGGCGCCGCCTTGCCGCGAGAGGTCATCTTCTGCCGCAATGCCACCGAGGCCGTGAACCTGGTGGCCCACAGCTGGGGCCGCAGCAACCTCGCTGCGGGCGACGCCGTGCTGCTCACCCACATGGAGCACCACGCCAACATCGTGCCCTGGCACATGCTGGCCGCCGAGCGAGGCATCGAGTTGCGCTGGCTGCCCCTCGACGACGGCGGCCGACTGGATCTGCGCCACTTGGACCGGCTGCTGGACGGCGTGCGGCTCGTGGCGTTCAGTGCCATGTCCAACGTGTTGGGCACGATCCCCCCGATCCGCCGCATCGTCGACGCCGCCCACGAGCGGGGGGCGCTGGTGCTGCTGGACGGCGCCCAGTACGTGCCCCACGTGCCCACCGACGTGACCGACCTGGGATGCGATTTCCTGGCATTCTCGGGCCACAAGATGTGCGGGCCGACCGGCATCGGCGTGCTGTGGGGCCGCGAGGAACTGCTGGAGGCCATGCCCCCGTTCCTCGGCGGCGGCGAGATGATCCTCAACGTCACCACCGAGGGGTTCCTCCCCAACGAGCTGCCCTGGAAATTCGAGGCCGGCACGCCCGCCATCGCCGAGGTGGTGGGGCTCGGCGCCGCCGTGGACTATCTCAACGGCATCGGCATGGAGGCGGTGCGCCGCCACGACACCTCGCTCACCGCCTACGCCCTGCGCACCCTCACCGAACGCCACGGCGAACTGCTCACGATCCACGGTCCCCCCGAACCGGCCGCACGCGGCGGCGTGCTGTCGTTCGAGTACGGGGACGTGCACGCCCACGACATCTCCCAGGTGCTGGACACCCACGCCGTGTGCGTGCGCGCCGGCCACCACTGCGCCAAGCCGCTGATGCGCTGCCTGGGTGTGGTGGCGACCGCCCGGGCGTCGGTCTACATCTACAACGACGAGTCCGACATCGACCACCTGGCCGAGGCACTGGATCGCGTGGGCGATCTGTTCGGCCCCCAATAGCCTTCGATTCCAGCATGCCCGGCCTCGAAGACCTCTACCGGGAGATCGTCCTGGATCACTACCGCAACCCCCGCAACCGGGGCGAGTTGCCGTGCCCGCCCGCCCGGCGGGCCGAGGGGTTCAACCCGCTCTGCGGCGATGAGGTGGTGGTCTACGCCGACGTGGCCGGCGGCGTGGTTCGCGACGTGCGCGTCGGCGGCCAGGGCTGCTCCATCAGCCAGTCCACCGCCTCGATGATGTCGGTGGCGGTGAAGGGCCGCAGCCTCGCCGAGGTGGAGAAGCTGGAGCGCTCCTTCAAGGCCATGATGTCGATCGTCACCGACGGCGACGAGGTGGCCCCGCCCGCCGATCTGGGCGACCTCGAGGCCCTGCGCGGCGTGGTGAAGTTCCCGGTGCGCATCAAGTGCGCAACCCTCTGCTGGAACACCCTCTCCGAGAGCCTCCGCGACTAGCCGAGCGGGCGCAGCAGCACCGCTCTCGGAGTGCTAGACAACATCCGTCGTGTTCCGAGCCCGGAGGGGGAAGAAATGAGAGCATCGATGTTCCGTTGGCGCGCCGTGGCGGCAGTCGCGTGCGCGATCGTGCTGCTGGCGGTGGGCCTGACGGCCTGCGGCGACGACGGCGACACCACGGCGGCCCCCGCACCGCCGCCGGACGAACCGGCACCGGCGCCACCCGAACCCGAACCCGCACCGCCCGAACCGCCGCCACCGCCGCCGGACGACACGGGCCCGGTGACGATCTCGTTCCTCGGGTTCTACGGTCCCGAGGGGGTGGCACCGCTGCTCGAGGCGTTCCACGCCGAGAACCCCGGCATCACCGTGGAGTACCAGTCCGTGCCGTTCGGGGAGTTGAACCAGGTCATCCAGAGCCGCCTGTCGGACGGCGGTGACAGCCCGGACGTCTACATCGCCGACCAGCCCCGGGTTGCGGCGCTGGACAACCAGGGGTTCCTCCACGACGTCTCCGACGCCGTCGGCGACGCCGCCAACGACTGGGTCGACACCGCGCTGACAGCCTCCACGGTCGACGGAAGGCTGATGGCGCTGCCGCTGAACACGTCGACGCAGATCCTCTACTACAACAAGTCGCTGCTGGACCAGGCGGGGATTCCCTACCCGTCCACGTCTCCCGACGACCGCATGACCTGGGCCGAGGTCGTCGACCTGGCGCGCCAGGCCCAGGAGGGCGGCGCAACCTACGGCTTCCAGTTCGACCAGGTGAGCCGCTACTACCAGCTGCAGCCCCTGATCGAGTCGCTCGGTGGAGGCCCTGGCCTCACCGGTCCGGCCAACCTGCAGCCCGACCTCGTCAACGACGGCTGGGTCGAGGCGATGGAGTTCTACGCCAGCCTGTTCGCCGACGACGGCGTGGCGCCACGCGGCATGCCGCCGGAGGAGACCCCCAACGCCTTCGCGGCAGGCGAGGTCGCCTTCTACCTCGGCGGGACCCACTGGGGCGGGATCTTCGAGCTCTTCTGGCCCCTCGAGTTCGATCTGGGCTTCGCGCCCCACCCGTACTTCGAGGGTCACGATCCGGTCACGCCGACGGGCGCCCTGTCGCTCGGTGTGAACCCCAACAGCCCGAACACCGAGGCGGCGACCACCTTCGCCAAGTGGGTCACCACCTCGCCGACCGGTACGAACATCTTCCTGACCGTCGACGTCGCCCCGCCGGCTCTGACCGGCGCGCTCCCGGCCTTCATCGTCTCCCCGCCGTGGGACCGCGGCGAGGGTGGCACCACGGCCGGTGAACTGGTCGAGTACGAGCTGGCCAACACCTCCGTGGTGCGGCCGCGGAGCATCGGCTACATCCAGTTCGAGGAGATCCTGGGCCGGGCCTTCGAGGACATCCGCAACGGTCTCGACGTGCGTGAGACCCTCGACCGCGCCCAGTCCGATCTGGAGGCCCAACTCCCGAGCGGCTGATGACCCAGCCTCGGTCGCGGGCGGTGCCGCTGGCGAAGCGGCGCCGCCCGCGCTCGGGCGGTGCGGTCGCCATGGTCTTCCTGGCGCCCGCGCTGGCGACGCTGGTGCTGACGCGCCTCGCCCCGGCGGTCGACACGTTCATCGCCAGCCTGCGCGACGGCGGGGCCTGGAGCCTCGCCAACTACGCCGAACTGGGGGCGACGACGTTCCGGGAAGCCGTCGTGACGACGGTCGTCTTCAACGCCATCATCAACCCGGCGCAGGTGCTGGTCTCCTACGCCCTGGCGGTCGTGCTCAGCCAACGCCTGCCCGCCGTCGGCCTGTGGCGCACAATGATCTTCCTGCCGATGGCGGTGCCGCCGGCGGTGTCGACGGTCGTCTGGGGCATCTGGTTCCGCCCCGGCGACGGGATCGTGAACAGCCTTCTGGGAGTCGTGGGCCTGCCCGACCAGCCCTTCCTGACGTCGCCCGGCCAAGCCCTGTACGTGATCATGGTCATCGCCAGCTGGATCGGCGTCGGCTACTGGATGATGTTCCTCATCGCCGGCATCAAGAACGTGCCGATCGAGATGGTCGAGGCCGCCGCCATCGATGGCGCCGGCTGGTGGCGGCGGCTCATCACGATCGTCACGCCGATGGTCCGCCGGCAGTTGAGCTTCGTCCTCGTCGCCGCAACCGTGGCGAACTTCCTGCTGTTCGTGCCCGTGCAGGTCCTCACCCGCGGCGGCCCCGCCGGCAGCACCAACCTGGTGATGTACGAGGCGTACACGCAGGCCTTCGTCTTCAACAACCCCGGCCCGGCGTTCGCCCAGATCACCGTCCTCGTCGTGCTGGTGGCGGTGATCGTGGCCGTGCAGTTCCGCCTGATGAGCGGCCCGAGGGAGCGTGTCCGGCATGCGTCTTGACATGCCGCGCTGGGCCCGGATGCCCCTGCTGGTACTCGTGCCCGTGCTCTCGATCCTGTGGCTGGTCCCGCTGGCCTGGACGGTGGCCTCCGGGCTCCGTCCCGGCAACGCCGTGTTCCGGTCCTTCCGGGGCCTGGACTGGCGCACGTTCATCCCCGACGCGGTCACGACCGAGAACGTCGCGGCGATCGCCGGCGGCGGGCTGGGTCGCGCCATCGTCAACTCGCTGATCGTGGCGGGCGCCACGGTCGCCCTGGGCGTGCTGATGTCCGCCATGGCGGCCTACGGCCTGACGGCGTTCCGCTTCAGAGGCCGCGGGTTCGTCTTCGCCCTGGTCGTGCTGGCCTTCATGGTGCCGTTCGAGGCGCTCGCCATCCCCCTGGCCGACAGCGCGCGGAGCGTGGGGCTGGACAACAGCTACATCGGCCTCATCCTGCCGGGCGTGGGCAACGGGCTGGCGATCTTCCTGTTGCGCCAGTTCTACCTCGACATCCCCGGAGAACTCGCCGAGGCCGCCTCCATCGACGGCGCCGGCGCCTGGCGGGTCTTCCGGCACGTGTACCTGCCCCTGACCGGGCCGGCCATGGTGGGCGCCGGCATCATCATCTTCGTCTTCCAGTGGCAGGCCTACCTGCTGCCGCTGCTGCTCACCACCGACCCCTCCATGGACGTCGGGGCCGTGGCACTCGCCCGGCTCTTCGGGCAGTACGGCGTGGACTGGGGGATGCTCTTCGCCGGCGCCGCGTTCCTGTGCCTCGTCCCGGCGGTCGTCCTGCTGGTGTTCCAGCGCACGTTCACCGAGTCGGTCGTGGGATCGGCGGTCAAGGGATGAGCGACACGGCCGGCCGGAACGGCAGAACGAGCCGGCAGCGACACGACGCAGCAAACGGAAGTGTTCCAGTGCTGTGTCCACGAACGTTTGCGCGCGTGTGTTAGGTGTGACAACCGGGGAGGTTGTCCCTGGGTGATGGGGGTTGAGGGTTCCCCGTTGGGGTGAGTCCCCCGAGCGATGCTGTGGGCAAGTGACAGCTCACAACTCGCAGGGAGGGCTCATGGCACAGGTTAGGCAGCTGCGAACGCGCGGTTGACGCCGCGCCAGCGTCGGGCGATGGTCGATGTTCTGGTGGTGAAGGGCTGGAGCCTGGCGGCGACCGCGGAGCGGTTCGAGGTCGACGCCAAGACGGCGCGCAAGTGGCGCGACGCCCCCTCGGTGAGCCATGGAGGAGGGGTCGCTGTGTCGGTGCCCGGTGGGCATCGGTTGCGAGGCTTCCCTGACGAGTTGTTCGCGGACGTGACCTCGGGGCGGGGTCGGCGGTCGCAGCCGATAGGTGTGCACACGAAAGTACGTGACACTAGTTGTACCTGATAGATCTATCATGTCATATCGGATACCGTGCGGCAACAGCCGCCTCCCGGTAGGCACGAGCGCGCGGCGTAGGCTGGCATGGCACCTGCCATTCGACCGAGCGCCCGAAAGCACGGGATCACCGATGACGACATCCTCCACGCCTACCGCAATGCGTTCGACGTCCGCCGGCAGCTTGGCATGACCATGTGGATCGGGGGTGACCGCGCCGGCCGTGTGCTTGAAATCGGCGTGGTGCTGCGTGACGGTCGCCCCACCGTCGTTCACGCGATGCGGGCGCGGCGAAAGTACTGGCCCGGAGCAATCCCGAGATGAGCCCGATGGAACGCACGTTGCAGCAGATTGTGGATGACGGGGATGACGACGAGATCTGTCGCCTGTTCGAGGACTGGGACTACATCTCGTCAAAGCGGCTGCCCGGCTCCGTGGCCCGTCTGGCGTTGGTGGTGGGAGATGCAACGAACGACGCGGACGCGGTCGTGCCGGCCATCGCCGAGTGCCGGGCCGATGGTGTCGACTGGGCCTGCATCGCCGAACCGCTGGGCCTGCCGACCGAGCAGGCCCGCCGGCGCTACGAGCCGCTGCTCCCGCCGCCTGGCTCGATCCCGCCCACGGTCAACCAACTGCTCGACGCCGGCGACTACGACGAGTTGGTCCGCCGGTTCGAGGAGCAGAGCCGCAAGGCGGGCAGGACCGTGTCGGGCCCGCTGTACCGCCTCGAACTCGCGGTGCACTTCCCCGTGAGCAACGTCGGCGATGCCGAGCGAAACGTTGCAGAAGCGGTCGCTCTGTGCCGTGCCGACGGTGTCGACTGGGACTGTCTGGCGGAGCGCCTGGGCGCGACACCGGCACAGGTCCAGGAGTGGTTCGAGGCTCTGCGCTCGAAACCCGCCGGGAGGTCGGCCTGACGGGGTCGGCCTGGACGGGGCGTGCTGCGGCGCCGCCAACTGGTCGGAGGTGGCGCAGAGGTTGCTTGCCGCGGGTCGCGACCGGCGTCTGGTCCGGGCGCTGATGATCAGCTACGGAGTCCGGATCGAGCCCGTCACCGCTGGCGACGCCGAGTGGGCCGCCCGTCGCCGGCGGTCAGGCGAGGGTCTGTCGCTGGCGGATCGACTCTGCCTGGCACTCGCCGAGCGTCTCGACACCGAAGTCTTCACTGCGGACACGGCCTGGGCCACCGCCGGCCGCGTGCGGCAGATCGGCTGGGAGACTGCTGAATAATTCGGTTCGAATGGCTCGCGTTGGTGGTTGGGGTCTGGGAGACTGGCGGCATGCAGGGCGTGTCGTTGTTGGATCGGGAGTTGTTGGACGCTGAGGCCGCCGCACACTTTGGCGGACTCGCACGGAACGCCCGGCACACCACCACTGGCTAGTTTGCCAGACAGTCCCCGATAGTTCTCCCGGGCTCCTCGCCCGGTGAGACGCAACTGACGGTTGCAAGCGCCTTGCTCACACCCCATTGTAGTGAGGGGTGCCACTGTTCCCGCTGGTCAGCGCACATTTCGGCTAGCCATGTCAGTGGTCACCAAACGGAAGGACATCTCGCCATGACCCAAGTACTGCTCGACACCGACATCGGCACCGACGTGGACGATGCGCTGGCGCTGGCGCTGCTCATCGCCGAGCCGGACGTGGACCTCGTCGGGGTGACGACCGTCCACGGGCACGCTCCGCTGCGGGCCGCAATCGCCCGATCGCTGCTGGACGTGTCCGACAAGCGCCGCGTCCCCGTGGTGGCGGGTCGCTCGACGCCGCTGCGACGGAGCAGCGTCGAAGGCTTCCACTGGAACGAGATGTGGGGTCACGAGGGTGCGGGGGTGCTGTCCGACGCCGAGCGGCAGGTTCCCGACGACGATCCGACCCGCGAGGATGCGGCGCGGTTCATCCTCGACGCCGCCGGGCGCGCCCGGGATCCGTTGGCGGTGCTGACCGTCGGACCGGTCACCAACCTCGGTCTGGCGCTGCAGATGGAGCCGGGCCTGGCGGATGCGCTCGGCCGCGTGACGATCATGGGCGGGCTCGTGGAGCGCCACATGGTCGCCTGGCCGGCGAGCTTCGAGACGAACCTCAACTCCGATCCTCTCGCCGCCGCCATCGTGCTGGGGTCGGGGCTGGACATCACACTCGTGCCCCTCGAGGTGACGCTGCAGGTGTATCTCGACCGGGCCGATCGCGACCGCCTCGCCACCGACGGAGGCCCGGTCTCCCAGAGGCTGGTCCGCCTGATCACCGAGATGCGCGAACCGTTCCTGGCCTTCGCCGCGAAGTACGGATTGGACGGCTCACACTTCGACGAGCGCACCTACCTGCACGACCCGCTAGCCGTGCACGCCGCCCTCGGAGGCACCCACACAACGCTGCGGGACGCCAGCATCGCCGTCGAGTTCGAGGGGCAGATCCTGCGCACCATCGACCACCCCGAACGCCGCCCCAACATGCGGGTCTGTTCCGCGGCCGACGGCCCCGCATTCGTGGCCGAATGGATGGACGCGGTGGTGGCTGTCTAGGCAGGACCTCCGCCCACCGGGGCGGCCGGTGAGGCGCGGTGCCCCGTCAACCGGCGAGTTTGTTGACCCGGGTGGCGAAGTCGAAGTCCTTCTCGGTGATGCCGCCGGCGGCATGGTTGCTGATGGCGATGGACACCTTGTTCCAGACGTTCGACCACTCGGGATGGTGGAACATGCGCTCCGCCACGCAGGCCACCGAGGCCATGAAGCCGAAGGCGGCGGTGAAGTCGGCGAATTCGAAGTCGCGGTGCAGGGCGTTGTCGCGCCGCTCCCAACCGGGGATCTCGCCGAGCCGGGCGTCGACGGTGGCGTCGTCGATCAGTTCGTTGGGGTCGCTCATGGCGTAACAGTACCGTGCCGGTCAGAGCCCATGTCCGGGTACGGCTAGAAGCCCCGCCCCAGCTTGACGGACACCTCCGCGGGCGCCGGGCGCTCCCAGCGCTCGTAGCCCGTACGCTCCAACTCGTCGGCCAATTCGGGGCCGCCCGAGGCGACGATCTGCCCCCGGACCATTATGTGCACACGGTCGGCGCGCAGAACGCCGAGCAGCCGGGTGTAGTGCGTGATCGCCAGCACGCCGAGTCCCTCGGTCGTGGCCTCCTCGATGCGGCCCGCCACGGCCCGCAGGGCATCCACGTCGAGCCCGGAGTCGATCTCGTCCAGCACGGCGATGCGCGGACGCAGGACGGCGAGCTGCAGCGCCTCCCCCCGTTTCTGCTCACCGCCGGAGAGGTCCACGTTGACCGACCGCTCCAGGAGCGCCGCGGGGACCCCCAGGCGTTCGGCCTCGGCGCTCAGCAGGGCACCGAGGCCGTCGGCGGCAGGATCACGCCCCGCGGCTCGCAGCGAGGCGCCCAGAACGTCCGCCAGGTTCACCCCCGGCACCTCGGTGGGATACTGCATGGCCAGGAAGAGCCCTGCCCTGGCCCGCTCGAAAGGACTGAGCTCCAGTAGCTCGCGCCCGTCCAGAGTCGCTCGCCCGGCGGTCACCGCGTAGCCATGCCGCCCTGCCAGCACGTGCGCCAGGGTGGACTTCCCGCAGCCGTTGGGGCCCATGACGGCATGCACCTCGCCGGCGGACACCCGCAGATCGACGCCGTGCAGGATCTCCTCTCCGGCCGCGCCGGCCTTCAGACCCTCGACAGTCAACTCACTCACGCCGCTACCTCTCACGAATAGTGACGATGACTCCATCGTCGGTGATGGTCACGTCGTGGGCTGCCACGGGCACGACTGCCGGCAGCGTCAGAGCCTCGCCGGTGCGCAGATCGAAGAGGCTGCCGTGGGCAGGACATTCCAGGGCGCACTCCTCGGCGTCCAGGTCACCGTCGGCGAGGGAGAAGTCGGCGTGGCTGCAGGTGTCGTCGATGGCGAAGAACTCCTCGCCGATGCGGGCCAGGGCGACGCGCCGACCAGCCACGTCGAAGCAACGAGCCTCACCGGCTGCCAGGTCATCGCGCCCGCACAGCCGCACCGATGCCGCTGCGTCCTCGCCACTCATCGCGACCCCTCCCACATCACCGGTCGGGACCGATCTTGGCGCGCACCATCTCGTCGAACCCCGCCGCCACCGATTGCACCGGCAGCCGGGCGCGCACCTCGCCGAAGAACCCCTCCACGATGAGCCGCTCCGCCACCTCGGGGGGCACGCCCCGGCTCTCCAGGTAGAAGCGGTGATCCTGGTCGATCGGTCCGACCGAGCTGGCATGGGCGCAGCGCACGTCGTTGTTCTCGATCTCGAGGTTGGGCACCGAGTCGGCCCACACCTCCTCGGACAGCTTCAGAATGCGGTTCGTCTGTTGGGCGTCGGTGCCGCGGGCCTCGGGCCCCACCCGGATGAGTCCGGAGTAGATGGAACGTGCCCGATCCTCCACGGCGCCCACGAACAGCAGGTTGCTGTTGGTGTCGGGGGCCGAGTGGTTCTGGAAGGTTCGGAAGTCCAGCACCTGATCGCCGTCGCCGAAGTACATGGCCGACATGTCGCCGGTGGCGCCCCGCCCAGCGAGCGTGCAATCCACCCTGCAGCGGGCGTAGCCGCCGCCGACAGCCGCCAGTCCGATGGCCAGATGGCCCTGGGAGGCCACCGTTGCCGCCGTCTGGTCGATCCCGACCGCCCCGGACCCGAGTTCCTGCAGGTTCAGATACTGCAGGCGGGCGGCGGGGCCCACGTCGATCTCGGCCACCGGGGCCGCGAACAGCTCGCCCCCGTCGGAGAGGAGGGCGTTGACCACCTGCGCCTCCGCGCCGTCACCGACGACGACCGCCAGGCGAGGGAAGACCGCCAGCGACGGCGAGCGCACCACGTTCACCACCGCCACAGGATCGGCGAGGCGCGCCCCGCGGGGAATCTCCAGCACCAGCGGCGCGGCACAGAAGGCGTCGTTCATAAGCCCGAAGACGTCCACCGGCTCGGCGAGGACGCCGCCCAGGCCGCCCACCGGAACCGCCTCGTCAGCGAGCAGTCGCACCGCCAGACCGGCGTCTGACGCCTGCGGAGAGATGTCGGTATGGACGAGCCGCCCGTCGCAGGTCACGACGAGCGCGCTCAGCGGTCCCAGACGGTCCCGGAGCGAGTCGGACAGGTCGGCGCCGTCGACTTCCGGCTCCCCGGCGGCAACGGCCGGCACGGGCCGGTAGCCGTCCAGGCGCAGCTTGCCAATCGGGCTGTAGCGCCACTCCTCCTCGGCGGCCGACGGCAGCGACGCGTCACCCAGCGCCTCAGCCGCCCCGGCACGCCGCTGCTGCAGCCAGGCGGGCCCGCCCAGCGAGGCGGCGTGCGCGACGGAGAACACGTCACCGAAGTCCGGCATCGAGGTTCGCCGGTCAGCGGCGCCGGCCGCGGCCTTTGCCGCGGCGGCGGAGCGTCCGACCCAGGCGGCCGCCTGAACGTCGCTTCTCCTTGGCCAGGTCGGCCATGATGTCCTCGCCGGCCCGGTTCACCACGTCCTCGGCCTCGTCCAGAAGCGCGGCGATGGAGTCGTCGGTCCCCAGGGAGGCCGGCTCGTCGGGCGTCTTCGGGGTGACGAGGGTGCCGTAGGACCAGTTCACGTCGACACGGCGCCGGGTGTACGCCTCGCAGTTCTCCGGGCAACGCCACGGCGCCTCGGGAGCGAGATCCAGGTCACACTTCCGCACGGTGTCGCCGTTGGGATACGTGCGACTCTCGAAGTGCTTGCAGTCCTGACGCATCGGCATGGCACGCTCATTCTACGGGTGGCGCCGGTGGCGCAGGTCGCAGTTCTGGACGGTTCGGTGACCCGAGGTCACCCCGGCATTCTCAGCCGACCGAGCCCTCCATCTGCAGTTCGATGAGCCGGCTCCACTCCACGGCGTACTCCATGGGCAGCGTGCGGGTGACCGGCTCGACGAAGCCGTTGACGATCATCCCCATCGCCTGCTCCTCGTTGAGACCTCGGCTCATGAGGTAGAAGAGCTGCTCGTCGGCCACCTTCGACACGGTGGCCTCGTGGCCGATGACGGCGTCCTGGCTGCCGACCTCCATGTAGGGGTAGGTGTCCGAAACGCTGTCGGGGTCGAGGATGAGGGCGTCGCACTGCACGTGGCTCTTGCAGCCGGTGGCGTGCGGCTCCACCCGAACGAGACCCCGGTAGCTGGTCCGCCCACCGTCCTTGGAGATGGACTTCGACACGATCTTGGAGGTGGTCTCCGGAGCGGCGTGGGTCATCTTGGCGCCGGTGTCCTGATGCTGGCCATCCCCGGCGTAGGCCACCGACAGCACCTCCCCGGAGGCCTTGGGACCGACCATCACGACAGCCGGATACTTCATGGTGAGCTGGCTGCCGATGTTGCCGTCGATCCACTCCATGTGGCCCTCGGCCTCCACCCTGGCCCGCTTGGTGACGAGGTTGTAGACGTTGTTGGACCAGTTCTGGATGGTCGTGTAGGTAACTCTGGCGCCCTCGCCCACCACGATCTCCACCACGGCGGAGTGCAGCGAGTCGCTGGTGTACACCGGCGCCGAGCAGCCCTCCACGTAGTGCACCTGCGCGCCCTTGTCCGCGATGATGAGCGTTCGCTCGAACTGCCCCATGTTCTCGGCGTTGATGCGGAAGTAGGCCTGCAGCGGCAACTCCACACTCACCCCGGGCGGCACGTAGATGAACGACCCGCCCGACCAGACCGCCGAGTTGAGCGCCGAGAACTTGTTGTCGTTGGGGGGGATGATCCGCCCGAAGTACTTCCGCACCAACTCCGGGTGCTCGCGCACCGCCGAGCCCATGTCGCTGAAGATCACGCCCTGCGCCTCGAGATCCTCACGGTTGCGGTGGTAGACCACCTCGGACTCGTACTGGGCGGTCACCCCGGCGAGGTACTTGCGCTCGGCCTCGGGGATGCCGAGTTTCTCGTAGGTGTTCTTGATGCCCTCGGGCACGTCGTCCCACTCGCTGACCTGCTCTTCGGTGGGCTTGATGTAATAGAAGATGTTGTCGAAGTCGATGCCGCCGAGTTCGCCGCCCCAGGAGGGCAGCGGCCGGCGCTCGAAGCGGTTGTAGGACTTCAGCCGGAAGTCCAGCATCCAGTCCGGTTCCTTCTTCATGAACGACATCTCGCGCACGATGTCGCTGTCGAGGCCGCGCCGCGGCTTGAAGACGTAGTCCTCCTCGTCGCTCCAACCCAGGGCGTAGTTACCGAGGTCGACGCCGATGTTGCTGGTTGTGGTCACCGGATCCTCCGATCCTGGAGGGAACTCCACGCCCTATAGCGGGGAACTCCGTGCCCTCAGTCTACCGCCGGGACTGCCCCCCGGTCCATGGGTCGACCCCGCCGGCGACCCGCTGATCAGTCCAATCTCCGCAGTTCAGCCCGGTATCGAGGACCGCGGCGCACATAACTGGCGGCGGCGGCGACCAACATGGCGCCGGAAGCGGCGCCGGGGCGGATCTTGGCCGGCACACCGATGGCGAGCGCCTCCGGCGGGATCACCGTGCCGTCGAGCACCACGGCGCCGGCGCCCACGAGCGCGCCCTCCCCCACCACGACCTCGTGGCGGATCACCGAGCCGACGCCGGCCAGTGAGCCGTCGCGCAGCGTGCAGGCCTCCAGGTGAACGAGGTGCCCCACCGTGCAGTCGTTGCCGATGGTCGTGGGACAGACCGGAGCGGTGTGGACCACGGCGCCGTCCTGGACGGAGGAGCGCTCGCCCACGATGATCGCCCCGTCGTCGCCGCGCAGCACCGCTTGGGGCCACACCGTCGAGCCGGCGCCGATGGTGACGTCGCCGATGATGGTGGCCTCGGGGTGGACGTAGGCGTCGGGGTGGATGCGGGGCACCAGGTCGCCGAGGGCATAGACGGCCATGGGGTTTCCTCCTGCTGTGGTGTGGCGGTGGGGTCTCTTCTTCGACCGAGTATCGGGCACGACGGCGTGATTGCATGCGTCGAGACGGGTCGACCGCCCGGTCCGGGCCCGAGAGGGGTCGGTGCCTCAGCCCGACGGCGAGCGCACGCCGCCGTAACCACCCTTGAAGAAGACGAGTGGCCCGGTCTCGGGGCGCCCGACACCCAGGTCGGCCACCCGCCCGACGACGATCCAGTGGTCACCGGCCTCGTGGACCGTCTCGATGACGCAGTCGATCCAGGCCAGGCAGCCGTCGATGACCGGCGAGCCGGTGGCGCGGGTGCCCCACCCCACGCCGGCGAACTTGTCGGGGTCGCGGCCTGCGAACAGTGAACTGACGTCGACCTGGTCCTCCGCCAGCACGTTGACGCAGAAGCTGCCGCCGGCCTGGATCGCCGGCCAGCTGTTCGACGACTTGCCAGGACAGAACATCACCAGCGGCGGATCCAGGGAGACCGAACCGAACGAGCCGATGGCGAGACCCACGGGGCTGCCGCCGTCGACCGCGGCCACCACCGTGACGCCGGTTGGGAAGTGCCCGAGGACGCGCCGGAATTCCGCGGCGTCGAAGGGGGTCACCGGATCGAGTCGGTCTCGGACCCGCTAGGCCGCTTCGGCTCCGGCGGTCTCGGTGGTGGCAGCCTCGGCCGAACCCACCGACCGGGCGATCATCAGACCGCCGACCAGCGCCAGGATGGGACCCGAGCCG
>JAPONU010000014.1 GCA_026713745.1 bacterium | reverse complement strand
CTCACCCACCGCCGCACCCAAGTGCCGGATGTTCAGCCCGAACAGCAGGCGCGCCAGCGAGCGCTCCTTGGACGCCTCGATAGCGGCGAGCAGGTTGGCGGTGTTCTTTGGGCCGAAGGTGCGCACCACCGGCAGGTCTGCGACGCGCCGCTCGTCCAGTCGGTACAGGTCGGCGACCGAGCGGACCAATCCGGCGCCGACAAGGTCGGCCGCCAGTTTCTCCCCCAGCCCGGTAATGCCCATGGCACCTGCGTATGCCCTGATCCGCCTGACGAGTTGATCTGCCCTTGGCGCCGAGGTATCGCCGGCCGCCGGTTCCTCGGCCGCCGCAACGTCGTGACCGGTGCCGGTCGCCGGTTCCTTCTGCCTCGCCGTCGCCTCGATAGCTGCAACAGCCGCAGCCTCCTGACGCTCCGCTGCCGCAGGCGCCCCGGCCGCCGTCACCGTTCCGGCCGCCACCACCGGTACACCGCCAGAGGTCGCCGTCCCCGAGGTCCCCGCAACGTGGTGCGCCGCGTCCGCCGCCGTGCAGTCATCCGGCACACCGGTGCTGGTCGCCCCGCCAGCGGCCTCCGTGACCCCGGAAGCGGCTTTCACGCCTATGGCAGCCAGGGCCGCCAGGACGGCCCGCTCGTCCCGATCCGCGAGAAAACTCGCCACGTTGCGGGCAACCTTTGCCGAGACACCATCGACCGCCTTCAGATCGTCCTCGGAGACCGCCACCACGCGGGACAACTCGCGATAACGATCCATGAGAGCCTGCGCGGTCTTCGGGCCCATGCCGTCGATCCCCAGGCCACGCAGCAGGTCCGCTGCCGGACGGCCCTTGGAGGCTTCAACGGCCGCCAAGAGTCGCTTCGCCTTCTCCTCGCCGTAGGTACCCTCCATCTCCAGCTTGGCCACTTGCTCAGGCTTGGCCGGGAGGTCGTATATCTCTCCGACGTCCGACAGCAGTTTCTCGTCGATCAGCAACTGTACGATCTCCTCGCCGAGGCCCTCGATGTCCATGGCGCCGCGGGAGGCGAAGTGCTCGATGGCGCCGGCCTGCTGGGGGGGGCAGCGCGGGTGGCGGCAGTGGTGGGCGGCGTCGCCCTCCTTACGCACCAGCCGCGAGCGGTTGGGGCAAGGGCAGAACCATGGGAATCTCCACGGTAGCTTTCTCTCGACCTCCTCCGAGAGCACCGGGCCCAGCACCTCGGGGATCACGTCGCCGGCCTTGCGCACCACCACGGTGTCGCCGGGGCGCACGTCCTTGTGCTTCACCTGGTCCTCATTGTGCAGGGTGGCCATCTGCACCGTGGAGCCGCCCACGAACACCGGCTCCAGCACGGCGAACGGCGTGGCCTTGCCCTTGCCCCCGATGGAGACCTTGATGTCCAACAGCTTCGTGGTCCGCTCCTCGGGCGGGAACTTGTAGGCGATCGCCCAGCGCGGGTGGCGGCTGGTGACACCCAACTCCGCCTGGCGCCCGAAATCGTCCACCTTGATCACGACGCCGTCGGTCTCGTAGTCGTGGACGTGGCGCTGCCGCTCGGCAGTCCGCACGTAGTCCTCGACGCCTGACAGGTCGGGGGTGCTGGTCCAGGCGTCGTTCACTGGGAGCCCCAGGTCGGCGAGAAACCTAAGCGTCTCGCTGTGGCGATCAAACGTGGGGCCACCGGACACCGTCCCGAGCTGGTAGCACCACCAGCTCAACTCCCGCTCGGCGGTGACGCCCGCTTCCTTTTGGCGCAGTGACCCGGCGGCGGTGTTGCGGGGGTTGGCGTAGCGGGGCTTGCCGGCGGCGTCTCGCGCTTCGTTCAGCCGCTCGAACGCCGAGATCGCCATGTACACCTCGCCGCGCACCTCCAGCACCTCGGGGGCACCGGAACCCAGGTCGCTGGGCACATCACCGATGGTGGCGACGTTGTGGGTGACGTCCTCGCCCACCCGCCCGTCGCCCCGGGTGGCGGCCCGCACCAGGCGACCACGCTCGTAGCGCACCGAGATGGCCAGGCCGTCGAACTTCAGCTCACAGACGTAGGGGCCGACGGGACCACCGAAGCGGGAGGCGGCCCGGGCGTCCCAGGCCCGCAACTCCTCGAGATCGAAGGCGTTGTCCAGCGACATCATCGGCACGTCGTGGGCGACGGGGGCGAACAGCACCGACGGAGCCGCGCCCACCGTGGCGGTCGGCGAGTCGGGATCGGCCAGTTCGGGGTGCCGCTCCTCCAGTGCCCGCAGCTCGGCAACGAGCGCGTCGTAGTCGGCGTCGGGGATCTCCGGTGCGTTCCGGCGGTGGTACAAGTCGTCGTGATAGCTCACCTGCCGGCGCAGCCCCTCCATCCTGGCCCGCACGGCGTCGGGGGGGATCTGCGCTGCGGCCGGCGGCGACTGCTCGCTCATCACGCCCGAACTGTACCGATGCCGTGCGACACGGTTGTGGCCGGCGAGCCCGAACCCCCGAGAGTTGTTGCCGCAGTTCCCGCGGCCCACCGGCGACACGTGCGACCCCCGGTGCGGGGCGCCCACTTACCGATCACTTGGATGTCGCGGCAGTTCCCGCGACCCGCCCGCGACATGCGCGACAGCTGGCGCCGGTGTGTCTCTGAACCGATCCGAGTACGGCAATGGGCTAGCGTTTAGAATATGCGACACCGCTCCATTTCGATCATTCTCACCCTGCTCCTGGTCGCCGCGGCCTGCGGGGGCGAGGAAGAAACGGAGCCAGCGACACCCAGCCCTTCGGGCGCCACGCCGGCTACCACCGACCAGCCCGACGAGGACCGGGACTCGACGACTTCGGAATCCGGAGAATCGGCCCCCCCGGCCGACGATCGCGGCAGCGCCGAGCCGCCGAGCCCCACCGAGCCGGCTGGGACCGGCGACGCGCCCGACGATGCCACAGCGCCCGACGATGCCACCGCCGAGGCAAGCGACCGCAGCGGCGGCGAACTGATCCTGGCCGTGGAGCAGTGGCCCGAGTGCCTCAACCCGGTGACCTCCTGCGCCAACTCCACCTGGATGATCTGGTCGGTGGCGACGCACCTCCTGCCGTCGCTCATGGAACTGGATCCCGACAACGCCTACCGGCCCTCCCCGACACTGCTCGAGGAGCCGACCGTCGAGAACGGCGGCCTGGCCGTGGCCGACGACGGCACCTTCACGCTCACCTACCGGCTGAACCCCGAGGCCGCCTGGAGTGACGGCACACCTTTCACCAGCACCGACGTGTGGTTCACCTGGCGGGCGCGGCTCGACACCGAGGGCAGCCTCAGCACCATCGGCTACGAGCTCATCAGCGACATCGACGCCAGCGACCCGCACACCGCGGTCGTCACGTTCCCCGAGTCGTACGCTCCCTGGCGCGACCTGTTCGGCTTCGTGCTGCCCGCACACGCGCTCGGCCCCGACACCAACATCGCAGGGAAGTGGAACGACGAGATCCCCATCTCCGGCGGGCCGTGGCTACAGGAGTCCTGGGGTCAGGACCAGCACATCCTGGTACCCAACGACAACTACTGGGTGCCCGAGCGCCGGCCCCTGGTGGACCGGGTCGTGATGGTGCCCCGCGAGGACACCGACTCCGAGGTCGTCGCGCTGCAGACCGGTGAGGTCATGGCCGCCTTTCCGCAGCCCTTCCCCGGGGCCGTGCAGCGCCTCACCGGCGACCTGGAGTTCATCGGCGGAGGCGGCACGTACCTGGAAGGCCTCTGGATCAACCAGAACGCCCCCGACCGCCGCTTCGAGGTCACCCGGAACATCCGCCAGGCCGTGGCCTACTCGCTGGACCGCGAGCTGATCGCGGCGGTGGCGCTGGGTTCCATCATCGAGGACCCGCTGGTGCTGCAGTGCGCCGGCTGGAACCCGACCGTCGGCGAGTGGTGCGCGGAGGACTTCGCCCATTACACCCAGGATCTCGGGAAGGTCGCCGAGCTGCTGACCGAAGAGGGCTGGACCCGCCCCGACCCCGACGGCCTGTGGGTGAACCCCGACGGGCAAGAGTTGGTCCTGCAGTGGAACACCGTGGCCGGCAACAAGCGACGCGAGGACGTGCAGGCCCTGGTCAGCGAGATGACCGCCCCGTTCGGCATCGGCTGGGAGATCATCAACTACGACCCCGGCGAGCTGTTCCAGAACCGCCTGCCGGTCATGAACTTCGGGCCCGTGGCCCTCTACGCCAGCAGCACATCGCCCGACCCGTCCGTGCAGTCGCTCTACGACATCGAGGGCATCCCGACTGAGGCCAACGGCTTCACCGGCCAGAACTTCACCGCCTACGCCAGTCAGGAGGCCAGCGACCTAGCCGCCGAGATCGACCGGCAGGTGGACGCCACCGCACGGCTGGCGCTGGTGCACGAACTCGGGACACTCCTGGCCACCGACGTCCCCTGGATCCCGCTGTACCTGCTGCCCAACCTCCTGGTCTGGAACAGCTCACTGGTGGAGGGGCCGGGCGCCTACACCTTCAGCGTCTACGGCGGCTTCAAGGACATCTACGACTGGCGCGTCATCGGCTGAAAGACATGCAATCGAGATGCAACGGGAGTGCGCCGGCTAGCGAATAGCGTGCTGCCCATGAGGTTGACCACGAAATACAAGGCCGGGTTGGCGATTCTGGCGGGGTTGGCCCTGGTGGCGGGCGCCTGCGGTGGCGACGAGACCGGCGGCGCGTCGACCGAAACGGCCCGAAGCACCGGCACCACCGCCGCCGAGACCCCCACCTCCCCGGCACCCGCCCCGCCGGCAGGTGCCACCGAGCCGGGTTCCCCCGAGATCGACCCGGCGGCCGGCGCCGAGGTGGACGAGGCCACCGGCGGCGAGTTGATCCTGGCCGTGGAGCAGTGGCCCGAATGCCTCAACCCGGTGACCTCCTGCGCCAACGCCTCCTGGACGCTCTGGTCGGTCAACACCCACGTGCTGCCACGGCTCATGGAGTTGGACCTCCGGAACAACTACCAACCGTCCCCCACGCTCGCAGAGGAGCCGACGACCGACAACGGCGGGCTGGCGGTGGCCGCCGACGGCACCTTCACGCTCACCTACCGCCTGCACCCCGACGCAGTCTGGAGCGACGGCACCCCCATCACCAGCAACGACGTGCGGTACACGTGGCGGGCCCGCATGGACACCGACGGCACGCTCGACACGGCCGGTTACGAGCTCATCAGCGACGTCGGCACCGACGACCCGCAGGTGGCGGTGGTGACCTTCAGCGAGCCGTACGCACCCTGGCGCGACCTCTTCGACCCGATCCTGCCCGCCCACCACCTGGGCCCCGACACCAATGTCGCCGACCGCTGGAACGATTCGATCCCCATCTCCGGCGGCCCCTGGCTGCAGCAGTCCTGGAGCCAGGACCAGCACGTCCTGGTGCCCAACGAGTTGTACTGGGACCCAGAGCGCCGGCCCCTCGTGGACCGGGTCGTGATGGTGCCCCGGGAGGACACCGACTCCGAGGTCGTGGCCCTGCAGACCGGCGAGGTGATGGCCGCTTCGCCACAGCCCTTCCCCGGCGCCGCCGAACGCCTCGGCGGCGACCTGACCTTCGTGGGCGGCGGCGGCACGTTCATCGAGGGGCTCTGGATCAACCAGAACGCCCCCGACCGCCGCTTCGAGGTCACCCGGAACATCCGCCAGGCCGTGGCCTACTCGCTGGACCGCGAACTGATCGCGGACGTGGCGCTGGGCTCCATCATCGAGGACCCGCAGGTGCTGCAGTGCGCCGGCTGGAGCCCGGCGGTCGGCGAGTGGTGCGCGGATGACTTCGCCCACTACACCCAGGACCCCGAGCGGGTCACCGAGTTGCTGAGCGCGGAGGGCTGGACCCGTCCCGACCCCGACGGCCTGTGGGTGAACCCCGACGGCGCCGAGTTGGTTCTTCAGTGGAACACCGTGGCCGGCAACAAGCGGCGCGAGGACGTGCAGGCCCTGGTCAGCGAGATGACCGCCCCGTTCGGCATCGGCTGGGAGATCATCAACTACGACCCCGGCGAGTTGTTCCAGAACCGCCTGCCGGTCATGAACTTCGGGCCCGTGGCCCTCTACGCCAACAGCACCTCGCCGGACCCCACCGTGTTCCGCCTCTATGACATCGGCGGCATCCCCACCGAGGACAACGGCTTCACGGGCCAGAACTTCACCGCCTACGCCAGCGAGGAGGCCAGCGACCTGGCCGCCGCCATCGACCGCGAGGTGGATGCGGCCGCCCGGCTGGCGCTGGTGCGGCAACTCGGGGAACTCCTGGCCACCGACGTGCCCTGGATCCCGCTGTACGTGCTACCCAACCTGGTGGTCTGGAACAGCACCCTGGTGGAGGGTGCGGGCAACGCGCTGTTCAGCGCCTACGGCGGCTTCGCCGACATGTACGACTGGCGCGTCATCGGCTGAGCCGGTGACCTCGCCGCGCCCGCCACAGCCGCCGCCGGAGCAGGCGGCACGGGGACCGCAGCAGGCGTACTCCCGGGGGCGGCGGTGATCGGCTACGCCCTGCGCCGGCTGGCCATCACGGTGCCGGTGCTGGTGGTCATCTCCTTCGGCACCTTCTGGGCCGCCGGGGAGATCTCCAGCCCCACCGCCCAACTCACGCTGAACCCGCGCATCAGCCCCGAGGCCAAGCAGGCCTACATCGAGTTGCTGGGCCTGGACCGGCCGCTGCACGTGCAGTACGGCAAATGGCTCGGCAACTTCGTGACCGGCGACTTCGGCACGTCGCTGGTCAAGAACGGTCAGGACGTGTGGCCGTTCGTGGAGCGGGCACTGGCCAACACGCTGCTGCTGGTGGCCGCCGCGGTGAGCCTGTCGCTGCTGATCGGCCTGGCAGTCGGCACGATCTCGGCGATCCGCCAGGGCTCGCTGTGGGACTACACCTCGGTGGGCGTGTCGTTCCTGGGCATCTCCATCCCGGTGTTCTGGCTGGGCCTCATGCTGCAGCTGTTCTTCGGGCTGTACCTCGCCAACTGGCTGGGCGTGGGCCCGCCGCTGCTGCCGACCGCCGGCATCTACTCGCCGGGCCAGCAGGGGTTCGACCTACTCGATCGGGTGCGGCATCTGGTGCTGCCGACGATGGCGCTGTCGCTGCAACTCGTGGCGGTCTACAGCCGCTACATGCGGGCCTCGATGCTGGAGGTGATGGGCGCCGACTACATCCGCACCGCCCGCAGCAAGGGCCTGCGGGAGCGCCGGGTGGTGGTGCGCCACGGCATGCGCTCGGCGCTCGTGCCGGTCACCACGCAGGCCGCCATCGACATCGGCCAGCTCGTGGGCGGGCTGATCGTCACCGAGCGGGTGTTCCAGTACCCGGGAATGGGCGTGCTGTTCCTCGACGCCCTCGAGGGCGGCGACTACGCCGTGCTGCTGCCCACGGTGATGATCACGGCGGTTGCGGTCTTCGGCCTGAACCTCGCCGCGGACCTTCTCTACGGCGTGCTGGACCCACGGGTGCGTCTCGGGCGCGGGCGCCGGGTGGCCGCACGTGGCTGAGCGGCGGCGCCCGGCAGCGGAACCCGTGACCGGCGGGGACGGGGTGGGCGAGGGGAACCTCGGATCTTCCGGTCCCGGCGAGATGGAGTCGCTCGCCACCGAGACGCCGACGAGCCCGTGGCGGTTGGCTGTGCGCCGCTTCGGCCGTCGCCGACCGGCGGTCATCTCGGCGGTGGTGCTTGCACTGATCGTGGTGGGCGCGGTGTTCGCCGACTGGATCGCCCCCTTCGGCGAGGTGGAACAGAACCTGGACGACATCCTGCAGAGCCCCGACGGGACTTACCTGCTGGGCACCGACACCCTCGGGCGCGACAACCTCAGCCGCATCCTGCACGGGGGCCAGGTGTCGTTGCTGGTGGGTGTGATGGTGGCCCTGATCGCCGGGGGCGTCGGCACGACCGTCGGGATCCTGGCCGGGTACTACGGCGGGCTGATCGACGCCATCCTGATGCGCCTCACCGACACCCTGCTGGCGCTGCCGGGACTCATGATCGTGATCATCGCCGCCCGGCTGCTCGGCGACGGTGTCTGGGACGTGGTGCTGGTGCTGTCGGGCATCGCCTGGATGACCCTTGCCCGCATCGTGCGGGGCAAGGTGCTGACGCTGAAGGAGCAGGAGTTCGTGGAGGCCGCGCGGGCTCTGGGTGTGCCGGCGCACCAGATCATGCGACGCCACCTGCTGCCGAACCTGGTGGGTGAGATCACCGTGACGGTCTCCCTGACGGTGGCCATCGCCATCCTGGCCGAGTCGACCCTCAGCTTCCT
>JAPONU010000013.1 GCA_026713745.1 bacterium | reverse complement strand
GCCGGCCGAGACGATCGACTACGTCCGGCAGGCTCTGGCCCTCTACGACGCCGAGGGCCGGGAGGCCGCCATCAGGCACTACAACTCGCCGGCCAGTGTCGACGGCGAGTATTACCTCTTCATCATCGACGGCGACGGCACCGTGCTCACCCACATCAACCCGGACGTCGTGGGGGGCAACGTGCGCGAGAGCCTCGGCGTTGACGCCGACGGCTACCACTTCGGCCTGGCGATGCTCGACGCGCCCGCCGACGGCCGGTGGGTCGACTACGTGTACCTCAACCCCAACACCGGGTTCCGGGAGCTGAAACACTCCTGGGTGGTCCGTCACGACGGGCTGATCCTCGGCTCGGGATGGTACGAGTTGCAGCGACCGTCCATAGTCGAGTTCGTGTAGGCCCCCGGCCGACACGACGGGGCGACCCCCGCCAATGAGGACGAGCCATACCCGCCGAGGTCTGGCAGGATCAGCGAAGCGAACCTCAGGAAGGAACCAACCATGATCGAGGCACTCGACCGGCTCGGAGGGCTGCTCATCGACGGCGACACCCCGCATGCCAACGGCAAGCTGGACGTGTTCGACCCCACCACGGGGAGTGTGATTGCCGGCATCGCCACATCCACACCCTCCGACTGCGTTGCCGCGGTCGAGGCGGCGGCCGGGGCGGCCGCCGGCTGGGCGGCAACGCCCCCCCGGGAGCGTGGCGAGATCCTGCGTCGCTGCTTCGAGACGATGATCGCCGAGAAGGACGAGATCGCCGCGCTGCTGCAACTCGAGAACGGCAAGCCCATGGCCGAGGCCGCCGGCGAGACGGCGTATGCCGCGGAGTTCTTCCGCTGGTTCAGCGAGGAGGCGGTCCGCATCGGCGGCGAGGTCCGGCAGGCGCCGATGGGCGACAAGCGCATCATGGTGCTGCCCGAACCGGTGGGGGTCTCGCTGCAGATCACGCCCTGGAACTTCCCCGCCGCCATGCCGGTGCGCAAGATCGCCCCTGCGCTCGCCGCCGGATGCACCACCGTCGTGAAGCCCGCGCCGGCGACCCCGCTGACCGCCTACTACATCGCCGACCTGATGGCGCGTTGCGGAACCCCGCCGGGCGTCATCAACCTGGTACTGCCCGAACCGCCGAACGAGGCCACCGTCGCGATGCTGGCCCACCGGGCCGTGCGCAAGGTGTCGTTCACCGGCTCGATAGCGGTCGGCAAGCACCTGCTGCGCCTCGCCGCCGACAGGGTTCTGCGCACGAGCATGGAACTTGGCGGCAACGCCCCGTTCGTGGTGCTGGCCGACGCAGACCTGCACACCGCCGTGGAATCGGCCATCGCCTCCAAGATGCGCAACACCGGCGCCACTTGCGTCGCCCCCAACCGGCTGTACGTGCACGAGCGGATTGCCGACGACTTCACCGAGGCGCTCAGCGCCCGCATGGCCGGCCTCACCGTCGGCTACGACCGCCGCCCCGACGCCGAGGTCGGTGCGCTGATCAGCACAGGTGAGCGCGACAAAGTGGCGGGCATCGTCCAGACGGCGGTCTCCGGTGGCGCCCGCGTGGTCACCGGCGGTCGGGCCCCGGACTGCGGCGGCTACTTCTACGAACCGACTGTGCTGAGCGACGTGGACCCCAACGCCTCCTTCCTGGCCAGGGAGATCTTCGGACCGGTGGCCCCACTGGTGCGCTTCCGGGACGAGGCCGCCGCCGTCGAGATGGCCAACGACACCGACGCCGGCCTCATCGCCTACGTCATGACCGGAGACCTCGGTCACGGCCTGGCGATCGGCGAGAAGCTCGACGCGGGCATGGTCGCCGTGAATCGGGGAATCATCTCCGAACCGGCAGCCCCGTTCGGCGGCACCAAGGAGAGCGGCATCGGCCGGGAAGGCGGCTTCGAGGGGATCGAGGAGTACCTCGAGCGCAAGTACGTGTCGGCCAACTGGTGAGGCAGGCGGCACGTACCGCATGCCTCACCACGCGCGCGCCGAACGGTCCAATAGCTGGTAGCGCCCGCGCCGGGCCGGCCGGGTTGGCCGGGCCGGCCGGAACCTGCCCTCCTCAGCTGTCCTCGGGAGTTCGCTCGACCGGGAAGCAGAGCCTGATCAAGACGACGGCGACCACCACGGCGCCCGCCTCGGAGCCGAGGAACGCCGGCGCCGACGCCGGGGCGATGCCTGCGAAGGTGTCGGAGAACATCCGTGCCACGGTCACTGCGGGATTGGCGAAGCTGGTGGAGCTCGTGAAGTAGTAGGCGCCGCCGATGTAGCCGCCCACGGCGAATGCCACCGTCGACGGCTTGCCGCTGCGCACGGTTCCGAAGATGATCAGCAGCAGGCCCAGCGTGGCGACGCCCTCGGCGAAGATGATGTGCCCGGCGGAGCGATCCTTGAGCGACCAGGCCACCGCCGGAAGGTCGAACATG
>JAPONU010000012.1 GCA_026713745.1 bacterium | reverse complement strand
TTCATCGACCGGGTGCCCGCCGGGATGCGCCCCGAGGTGGACGGCATGCTCGAGGCGGAACTGGCCCGCCAGGGACGGCTGCGGGCTCAACTCGAAGCCGACCCGGCGACGGCGGTCTGGGCCGGCGAGGACGCCGTCTTCGGTGCCTACAAGCAGCTGCAGTTCTTCGACACCTTCTCGCTGTACTGCCACATGCAGCCGCCCGGAGCCCGCGGCGACGCCACCTTCGACCACGTCCCCATGAGCACCACCGCCGATGTCAGCGTCTCGGTGCAGGAGCGCCCCGGTGCGGTCTACCGGCTGGATCCGTACCCGTTCGAGCGCGACGGCCTGGAACTGTTCACCGAGGGGCGCTACCTCCTGCCCGCCGAGCCCGGCGCCGACCTGGCCGCGCTCATGGCCTCGACACCGGTCGAGAGGCAGACCGTCACCCTTGTGGCGGCGTGAGCGGTCACCGGACGCCGGCTCCGGCGACAGTGGCGGCCGGCTCGTGACCGGCGGCATCGAGGCGGCGGCCGGGTCGTGACCCTCGATGCGGCGAGGTGGCTGCGTCGTTCGGGCAGGGCGATGGTCGCCGGCTGGGGATCACTCCGGTCAATGCCTGCGGGAGGCGCGCCGGCGGCGTGAGCGGTCCGTCGTTCGAGCAGGGCGAGGGTCGCTGGTTGGGCGCCGCCGAGGTGTACGACGCCGCGGGGCGCTACCTGGGGCCGGGCCACGACGCACGGGCCGTCCGGCGCGACCTCGACGACGGCAACGTGGAGGTCACCGTCAGCTTCGATGGGCCGTTCCGGCTGTCGGGCTCCTACGTCATTTCCGATTGCGGCGACCACCGTCTCTACCTCGGCCCGCTGAACCACGGGTACGCGGAGGTACTCGGCGACCGGCTCGTCGACACCAACAACTACTGGCCCGACATCGGGCTGTCGCAGCGACTGTTCCTAATGGTGCTGCCCGGCGGTAGCACGCAATTGTCGCTGGCGCTGCTGAGCCGGGGCGAGCAGGCGGCGTACACCGTCGTCGGCGAGTACGAGCGACACTCGCCCACCGATTCGCCGGACGTTGCGGGTTCTGCGCCGGTGTCGCCGGGTGTTGCGGGTCCTGCGTCGGTGTCGCCGGTGGAGCCGGGTGTTGCGCCCGTGTCGTCGCCGGCTTCCGATGAGCCGGAGCTCGGCGCAGAGGAGCGGAGCGGCGCACTCCTCGAGCGCTCCGGCACCTGGTCGGGAACGCTTGAGTTGCTCGACGACGGCGGGGCGCCCCGGGGTACCGCCGTCTACACCGAGCGGGTCGAGCGGGTCCTGCGCCCGGAGGAGGCCGGTGGGGCCGGTGGGGCCGGGCGTCTGGACATGGCGCTCGCGGGCAGCGGTTTCGCCGGCGACGCGACGATCTCGCTGCGCACCGACGGCCGGCAGCAGTGGACCGGAGGCGCGTCCGGCGGGGGGAGCGTCGTCGGGAGCCAGAGCCTATGGGGCGGCCGGGCGCTGGCGGGCACGCTGCTCTTCGGCCGCGACCGCCTGCGCCTGTGGCGCCGCGAGGTTGCCCGGCGCGACGGGAGTTGCAAGGGCGTGGTGCACACGTGGTACCGCGGCGGCAGCAGGGTGGGCGTGGCACACGGCGTGCTGGACTTCACGCCGGCACGGCGATGAGCGGGAGGCCCCGCGGCGGCGGCCCTTCTCGGGCTCGCGGCCGTGTTGGCGGTGGCGATGAGCGGTCGGTCGGCGGGGGCGTGGTTCGGTCGGCGGTGGCCCTTCTCAGGGTCGCGGCCGTGTTGGCGGTGGCGATGAGCGGTCGGTCGGCGGGGGCGTGGTTCGGCCGGCGGCGTCCCTGCTGCCGGTGCCGGCCATGAGCGACCGGTTCGCGGGGGCGTGGCTGGTGACCGAGTACGTGCATGACCCCGGCGGTCGCCTCGCGGGGATCGTCCGCCAGCGACGCACCCTGGAGCCCGTCGAGCCGGGCGT
>JAPONU010000011.1 GCA_026713745.1 bacterium | reverse complement strand
TGGGGATCCATGATCTCGTAGGTGGTTCGCTCGCTGAGCACCCCGTGCTGGTGGATGCCCGCCTCGTGGGCGAAGGCGTTGCGCCCCACCACCGCCTTGTTGTACTGCACCGGGTAGCCGGTGAGCCGGCTCACGAGGCGGCTGGTCTTGTGGAGCTCGGTGGTCCGGATCCCCACCTCCAGACCACCGAAGAAGTCGTTGCGGGTGTTGACCGCCATGACGATCTCCTCCAGAGCGGCATTGCCGGCACGCTCACCGATGCCGTTGATGGCACACTCCACCTGCCGGGCGCCCGCCAGCACGCCCGACAGCGAGTTCGCCACCGCCAGGCCCAAGTCGTTGTGGCAGTGCGTGGACAGCACGTAGTCGCCGCTCACCTGCCGGCGGATGCGCCGCAGCTTCTCGGCGTACTCCTCGGGAACGCCGTAGCCGACCGTGTCGGGGATGTTCAGCGTGCCCGCACCGCTGTCGGCGGCCACCTGGAGCACCTCGCACATGAAGTCGAAGTCACTGCGCGAGGCATCCTCGGGGGAGAACTCCACGTCGTCGGTGTAGCCCCGGGCCCGCGCCACCGCCGAGGCCGCCTCGGCCTTCACCTGCTCGGGGGTCATGCGCAGCTTGTGGCGCATGTGGGTCTCGCTCGTGGCGATGAACACGTGGATGCGGCGCCGCTCGGCCGCCTCGATGGCCTCCCAGCAGCGGTCGATGTCCTTGTGGGCGGTCCGGGAGAGGCCGCAGATCACCGGGCCGCGCACTCCTTTGGCGATCACCTGCACCGCCTCGAAGTCGCCCTGGCTGGCGATGGGGAATCCGGCCTCGATGATGTCCACACCGAGCCGGGCGAGTTGCTCGGCGATCTCGAGCTTCTCGCTCTGATCCAGGGAGATGCCGGGCGACTGCTCGCCGTCTCGCAGAGTGGTGTCGAAGATGACGACCCGGTCCGGGTTGTGTTCCGACATGGCCTTCTCCTGTCTGTGTCGGGGTAAAGAAAAACCTCCTGCCGCGGGGCAGGAGGTCGGTCGACGAGCGCCGGTATGCGGGCGCTCGCCCTAGAAAAGAAGCAGCAGGTGAACGAGACTGCGCATTGACCTACAGCATGCCAGCACGCAGGCGAATCGTCAACGCTTAGGCCCGATCCGGCCACCGGCCGGGAGGGACGCAGTGCTCGCTATACTCCGCGTCGATGTTGCGATTCGTGAAGCGGCTAATCAAGTGGGCGTTGATCATCGCCGCCGTGGCCGCCGCCATCCGCTGGCTGAAGAACAAGCGTGAGGGTGACGAAGCCGAGCAGGATCCCGGTTCGATCGAACCGTGGCCGCCGCTGGACACCGAGGCCTCCCCCGGTGAGGCCTCCGAGGAGCCGGCGAGCACCTGAGATCCGGTTGCTGCCGGCGACGGCAGTGCCCCGCTCGTTCCACCCCGAACCTGCTGCGGCGACGACTGCGCGTCGCGCCCCGCCGCTGTTCAGCGTGCCGGCGATCCTGACTCGCCGATCGTGCCGAGGCGGATGACCGTCACAGTGAGAACGCCGGGTGCGTCCCGCAACCGGCATGCCACAGAGTCATCCACGTGGCGATCCGTCGAGCACATGATCAGCGAGGTCCCGCCGGGGCCGCGGGAAGGGTCCAGCACCATGTCGGCGATGTTCACGCCGGCCCCGCCGAGGATCGTTCCGACCGCGCCGACGACACCGGGACGGTCTTCGTTGGCGATCATGACCATGTGCCGCGACGGGCGCACGTTGATCGCCAGGCCGTTCACCTTGACGATGAAGGGATCGCCGCGCACACCCAGCAGGGTGCCGACCAGTTCGGTCCCCCCGCCTCGCACGACCACCTCGTTGAGGAAATCACGCGGTGCCACGTGGCTGTGGGTGACGGTCCGGAGTCCTGCCTCCTCGGCCATCAGGGGCGCGTTCACGTAGGTGACGTTGGTCTGTCGGGCTGTCGCCAGGAGGCCCTTCAGCACGGCCAGGCGCGCAATGGAGGGGTCGTGGTCGCCGATGCGCCCCCAGAACTCCAACTCCACCGAGCCGGGCAGCTCGCCGACGATCTCCGCCAGCATCCCGCCCATGTGCTCGCAGAGCGGCAGGTAGGGTCGCAGGATGTCGGGCGCCTGCCGCGCCTCGATGTTGACCGCGAACGGCACGAAGCCGCCTGCCAGGGCATCGTTCACCTGCTCGGCGATGTTCACGCCGGCCCGGTGCTGTGCCTCTGCGGTGCTCGCCCCGAGGTGCGGTGTGACCACGACGCCGGGAAGACCGAAGAGGGGCGACGACTCGATGGGCTCGCCTTCGAAGACGTCGAGCGCGGCGCCCGCCACCCGGCCGGTACGCAGGGCCTCCGCCAGCGCCTCCTCGTCGACGAGGCCGCCACGGGCCACGTTCACGATGCGGATGCCCGGCCTGGCCGACGCCAGCAGCTCGGTGCCGATGAGTCCGATCGTCTCGGGGGTCCGGGCGACGTGCACCGTCACGAAGTCGCTGCGCGCCATCAACTGGGGGAGGCTCACCAAGTCGATGCGCAACTCGCGGGCCTGCTCGGCCGAGACGTACGGGTCGTGCGCCAGCGTGAGCATGGCGAATCCGGCCACACGCTCCGCCACGAGGCGACCGACCCGACCCAGACCGATGATGCCGAGGGTCTTGCCGGCCAGTTCGATGCCCTCCCACTTGGCCCGCTCCCAGCGCCCCGCCACCAGCGCGGCGTGCGCCTGGGGAATGTTCCGGGCCTGGGCCAGGATCAGCGCCACGGTGTGCTCGGCCGCCGACAGCACGTTGGACAGCGGCGCGTTCACCACCGTCACGCCCAGTTGGGTGGCGGCG
>JAPONU010000010.1 GCA_026713745.1 bacterium | reverse complement strand
GGCCCCGGGGTGGGGCTGGGATGGTGAGCCCTGACGCTCCCACGATCTTGCTTGAGAGGGTCTATTGGGGGCGCGGCCCCCGCGCGCCGCGAGCATCCGCTGTTCCCTAGATTGGCGAATGACATGTGGGAGTCATCACGTCTACCATTCGTTAGAATCGAATCCTCATGAGACTGCGGAGACGCGGGAAGCACGCGCCCAATCGGGAGACCCGCCCGGATGCCCCTGCCGAGCCCGGCCGAAAGCGTCGCGGGCGCGCCAAGCGCGTCCGCGGACAGTCCCAGGAAGAGGTCTGGTATCACTCGATGGGGCCGCTGTTCGATCAGCCGGTCGCCGATGAAGCCGCGGAGACGCCCGAACCGACGAGCGACGCGCCGGGAGAGGGAGAGGCCGGATCGATACCGCCGGAGGTGCCGGCGCAGACGGACATGATGCCGCCGTGGGCTGCAGCGGAGCCCGCAACCGGCACGATGGCGGCTCCGGAGGTGGTTCCCGCCGCCGGAACGGGTCCCGAGTCCGGAGCGTCGGAGGGCGAATTCACCGAGGCGCCCGACGTCACGATCGGCGCCGAGGCGCCGGTGGATGGCGGCGTCCCGGCATCCGAGCCGGCGGCCGAGGCCGACCCCGAGCCGGAGAAGGTGGACGCCGACCCCGAGCCGGAGAAGGTGGATATCGTCGGCGACCCGGCCGCGTCGGCGCCGAGTCCCGCGACGGAACCACTTGCCGCGCCGGAGCCGGATGCGGGGCCGGAGCCGGATGCCGTTGCCGGATCCGAGCCGTCACCGGCCGTCGATCCGCCGATGATCATCCCGATCCGGGCCTACTACCTGACGCGCACCGACGACACGCTCCGCAGCATCGCGGCGCAGTTCCTCAACTCACCGAGCCGCTGGACGGAACTCCAGTCGCTCAACGCCGCCTATCCGGGCGTCGCCACCGCGGGGCCCGACACGCTGCTTCCCGTCGGCAGTTCGATCGCTCTGCCCGGTGATCCGCTTCCCTGGGGCAAGCCCGACCCCGTCTACCTGTGGACCCTGGCGGAGAAGTTCCTGTACGCCGCATGGGGCCGGGAGCCGTCGCCGGAGGAGGTCGTGCCGTTCTGGCGGGGTCTGACAGGAGGCGCGCACCAGTTGGAAACGGGCGGGATGCAGCCGCCGATCCCCGGGATCGAGCCGCCGGTGCCCGAGCCGGTGCCGGAGCCGGTCGGTGCTGACGAGTCGCCGGTATCTGAGATGTCTGTGGCCCCCGAACCGTCCGAGCCGGTGCCGGAGCCGGTTGGCGATGGCGAGCAGCCGGTACCCGAGGTGCCTGTGGCCGCCGAACCGTCCGAGCCGGTGTCGGAGCCGGTTCCCGATGTCGAACCGGTCGAGGTCGAGGCGCCCGCGGCCGACGAGTGGCCGCCGGTTCCCGAGCCGCCCCCTGCGTACGGGGTGCCCGCTCCGGTGGAGCCGCCCCGCTACGAGGCCGTGCCGGTACCCGCGGCCGCCGAGGAGTGGCCGGCGCCTGGCTATGAGCCGGTCGAGTCTCCGGCGCCCGCCGATCCGTTCGAGCCGGTTGGCGTTGTCGAGCCGCCTGCTCCCGAGGCCGAGCCGGAGCCGGTTGGTGATGTCGAGCCGCCGGTACCCGAGGTGCCTGTGGCCGCCGATCCGTTCGAGCCGGCGCCGGAGCCGGTTGGCGTTGTTGAGCCGCCGGTGTCGGAGCCGGTTCCCGATGTCGAGCCGGTCGAGGTCGAGCCGCCGGCGGCGCACGAGAGGCCGCCATTCCCCGAGCCGTCGCCCGCCGCTGGGGAGCCCCCTCCGGCGGAGCCGCCCCGGTACGAAGCCGTGCCCCCGCCTGCGGCCGCTGAGGAGTGGTTGGTGCGTGGCTATGGG
>JAPONU010000009.1 GCA_026713745.1 bacterium | reverse complement strand
TGACGTGCAGGTGATGTCGGTGTCGGCGCCGAACGTGTTCCGGCTTCCGCCGGATCTGCGCGTCCCGCTCACGCGCGACCTCAACGACGAGTTCGGCGAGTTGGTCGAGGGGAGCGGCGGGCGCCTGCGCTTCTTCGCCAGCCTCCCGCTGCCCGACGTGGACGCCTCACTGGCCGAGTTGGATCGCGTCCTGGACCGCCCCGGCGTGGTGGGGGTGATGCTCTGCACCACCGTGGACCGGCGCACCCTGGACGACTCGCATTTCGCGCCGCTCTGGGAGGAACTCTCCCGGCGCCGGGCCGTGGCCTTCGTGCACCCAACGACCGCCTGCTGCACCGAGGGCCTGCGGGATTTCGCGCTCTCACTGGCACTGGACTTCCTGGCCGAGACCACCAACGCCATCGGCCGGATGATCTACTCGGGCGGCTTCGAGCGGTACGCGGGGATCCGCTGGATCTTCAGCCACCTCGGCGGGACCGTGCCGTTCGTCCACCACCGGTTCGACAACTACGCCGGACAATTCCCCGAGATAGGACGCAACATCACCCGCCGCCCGTCGGAACAGTTGCGGGACCTGTTCTTCGACACCGTCAGCACCCACCCCGCCGCCATGCGCTGCGCCTTCGAGACCTTCGACATCTCGAAGTTCGTCTTCGGCACGGACTACCCGCACGTCCCGGGCGGGCTGCGCCCGTTCGTGGAGACCCTCCGGGCTGCGGGACTGTCAGCGGAGGATCTCGCCAGAGTGAGCCGGCACAACGCCGCCGAGTTGCTCGGAATCGGCTGAGTCGCCGGCGGGGGTGCCCGTTGGTCGTCGCAGCGTCGGCGCCATCCGGGCGGCGCCGACTTGGTGGTAGCCGGTTGCGGGGTGTCTTCGAGGCGGTGCGGAGGTGTCTGTTGCTTTGCGCGCGCTCTCAGTCGAGTGCAGTCCTCATAAGGCCGTGGTAGGAGGCTTCGCTCGGTCTCCCGTGTTCAAGCGATATATCAGATAGTTTAGTAGTAGTACCTGTAGTAAGGGTATTCCCTATAGTGTGTCTGCTGGTGGCGGGATGGTTGGGGTAGGATTGGGGGTGAGAGGTGAACCGGGCGCCGCTGGGAGGTGGATGTGACGATTCTGTCCGGACTGGATCCCGACGTGGCGTACCCGGCCACCCCGACGGTGCCTGAGTCGGGGCTGCATTCGCTGGCGCGTTTCGCGGCCTACGGCGCGCTGCGGGCCTGGTTCGCCGAGCGGCCCGGCTGCTGGGTGGGCGAGGACCGCAACGTCTATTATCGCAACGGCGACCCCGACATCGCCGTGGCGCCCGATGTGTTCGTCTGTTTCGGCGTGGACCCCGAACGGCTGGAGCCGGCGGTCAGCTACCGCGTCTGGGAGGTCGGCGCCGCGCCGGCGTTCGTGCTGGAGATCGCCTCGGCGAAGACCGCTAGCGTGGATCTCGATGAGAAGCCCGCGAAGTACCTCGCCATGGGCGTCGGCGAGTACTGGCGCTTCGACCCCACCGGCGGCGAACACTTCCGACCCGCCTTGCAGGGCGACCGCCGCGCCGGCGGCCGGTGGGAGCCCGTAGCCGTGTCCGCCGACCGCCACGGGCACCCCAGCGGCCACAGCGACACCCTCGACCTCGTCCTGTGCGCCCGGGGCACCCTCCTGCGCTTCCATGACCCCCGCACCGGCGCCTGGCTGCCCGACCCCGACCAACAAGCCGCCGCCGCTGCCGCCGAACGGGCCCGAGCCGACCGGCAAGCCGCCGCCGCTGCCGCCGAACGGGCCCGAGCCGACCGCGCCGAGGCCGAACTCGCGGCCCTGCGCCGGCGCCTCGACGAGCAGTAGCCGCCGAGCACCGGGGCGCTCAGCCTGGTCAGGTGGAGAGACACGTAACGGGCGGGGGGACTCTTGTCGCAACCAACCGAGGTTTCCGAGTTCGTCAAGGAGCGGCTGGCGCGCATTCGTGGCGACCTGCGGCTGTACCGTGACCTGCGGCCCGCCGAGACCGCCTTCGTGGTCATCGACATGCAGAACGCCTTCGTGGCCGAAGGCGGCGTCATCGAGGTCCCGCCGGCCCGCGAGATCATCCCTGTGATCAACCACATGGCCGCCGCCTGCCGGGAGATCGGTGTCCCGGTGATCTGGATTCGCTCCCACCACCCCAAGGGCGGGTCCGACTGGCGGCACTTCTTCGACCACTTCGTGCGCCCCGAGCGGCGCGAGGCCGCCGCGGCGGCGCTCTCCGACGACGCGCCGACTTCCCGCTTCCACCCCGACATGGACGTGCGCGACGAGGACTACGTCGTCTTCAAGAACCGCTACTCGTGCCTCATCCCCGGCTCGTCCTCCCTGGAGCGACTGCTGCGGAGCCTCGGTTGCGACACGCTCCTGCTGGCCGGCACCAAGACCAACATCTGCGTGGAGTCGACGGCGCGGGATGCGATGATGCTGGACTTCCGGGTGGTCGTCCTCAGCGACGCCACGGCTGCGCTCACCGACGAGGAGCACCAGGCCTCGCTGAACGTGCTGATCCAGGAGTTCGCCGACATCCTCGTGACGGACGAGGTC
>JAPONU010000008.1 GCA_026713745.1 bacterium | reverse complement strand
CGACGACGCCGAACTCTTGCCACCCGCTGACTGCTGATGCCACGCCGCAGCGACATCGAGTCGATCCTGATCATCGGTTCGGGGCCGATCGTCATCGGCCAGGCCTGTGAGTTCGACTACTCCGGCACCCAGGCCTGCCGGGTGCTCCGGGACGAGGGCTACCGGGTGGTCCTGGCGAACTCGAACCCGGCCACGATCATGACCGACCCGGAGTTCGCCGACGCCACCTACATCGAGCCGCTGTCTCACGACGCGCTCAGTCGGATCATCGAGCGCGAGCGACCCGACGCCCTGCTGCCCACGCTCGGGGGCCAGACCGCCCTGAACCTGGCGATGGGGCTCTCCCACTCGGGCGTCCTGGAGGCGCACGGCTGCGAGATGATCGGCGCTTCGCCGGTGGCGATCGCCTGTGCCGAGGACCGCGAGCGCTTCAAGGCCGCCATGGTGGAGATCGGCCTGGCGGTGCCCCCCTCGATGATCGCCCGCTCGCTCAGCGAGGCCATGGCGGCGCCGGAGACCATCGGCCTGCCGGTGATCGTGCGCCCCGCCTACATCCTGGGCGGGCGGGGGACCGGCATGGCCGCCACCGTCGACGAGTTGGCCGCCGTTGCCGCCGAAGGGCTCGCCGCCAGTCCCATCTCCGAGATCCTCATCGAGCGCTCCATCGCCGGCTGGAAGGAGTTCGAGTTGGAGGTGATGCGCGACCGGGCGGACAACTGCGTGGTGATCTGCTCCATCGAGAACTTCGACGCCATGGGGGTGCACACCGGCGACAGCATCACCGTTGCGCCCGCCCAGACGCTCTCGGATCCCGAGTACCAGAAGATGCGCGACGCCGCCTTCGCCTGCATCCGCCGCATCGGCGTGGAGACCGGCGGCTCCAACATCCAGTTCGCGACCGATCCGGCCGACGGCACCCAGGTCGTCATCGAGATGAATCCCCGCGTCAGCCGCTCCTCCGCCCTCGCCTCGAAGGCCACCGGGTTTCCCATCGCCAAGATCGCCGCCCGCCTCGCCGTGGGCTACACGCTGGACGAGATCCCCAACGACATCACCGCCAAGACCCCCGCGGCTTTTGAGCCGACCATCGACTATGTGGTCACGAAGGTGCCGCGCTGGGCATTCGAGAAGTTCCCCGGGGCGCGACCCACCTTGGGCACCTCAATGCAGTCCGTCGGCGAGGTCATGGCCATCGGCCGGACCTTCTGCGAGTCGCTGCAGAAGGCCTTGCGCTCGCTCGAATTGGGCCGGGGCGGCCTCAACTGCGATCCGGCCGAGTCAGCCTACGAACGTCTCGACGACGCCGCCCTGCTGGGGGCGTGCGCCGTGGCGACCCCCGAGCGGATCTTCCAGTTGGAGACCGCTCTGCGGCGGGGTCTCGGCACCGCCGAGCTGTATGCCGCCAGCGGCGTGGACCCGTGGTTCCTCGAGCAGATGCGCCTCATCTGCGCCGGGCGGGAACGCTTGGCCGGGGCCGCCCCCGAGTCGCTGGAGGCACGCGACTGGCGGGGGCTGAAGCGCTTGGGCTTCAGCGATGCCCAGATGGCCTATCTCTGGGGTACCACCGCCGGCGAGGTGCGTCGGGCGCGGCTGGCGGCCGGGGTGGAGCCCACGTTCAAGACGGTCGACACCTGCGGGGCGGAGTTCGCCGCCGAGACCCCCTACCACTACTCCACCTTCGAGGACACCGACGAGGTGGCGCCCTCGGACCGGCCGAAGGTGGTGATTCTGGGTTCGGGCCCCAACCGCATCGGCCAGGGCATCGAGTTCGACTACTGCTGCGTGCACGCCGCGCAGGTGCTGGGCGACGCCGGCTACGAGACCATCATGGTGAACTGCAACCCCGAGACGGTCTCCACCGATTACGACACCAGCGACCGGCTGTACTTCGAGCCCCTCACCACCGAGGACGTGCTGGCGGTGCTGGACGCCGAGGAGCGCTCGGCGCAGCGGGGCGGGGGACCCGGTGTGGCAGGGGTGATCGTCGGCCTCGGTGGCCAGACGCCCCTGAAACTGGCGGGCGAGCTGCCGCAGGCGCTGGTGGCCGGAACGTCGCCTGATGCCATCGACGCTGCGGAGGACCGCGAGCAGTGGGGCGCTCTGTGCCGGCGCCTGGGGATCCCCCAGCCGCCCGGCGCGGTCGCCACCTCCGCCGAGGTGGCCAGGGAGGTGGCCGGGCGCGTCGGCTACCCGGTCCTGGTGCGCCCGTCCTACGTGCTCGGCGGGCGGGCCATGGTCATCGTGCACGACGACGAGGAACTGGCGACGGCCATGGCCGAGATGAGCCACGAGGGGTCCTTGGGCCGCGAGGGCGGCCTCTCGGCCGAGCGGCCCGTCCTGGTGGATCGCTTCCTGGAGGACGCCGTGGAGGTGGACGTGGACGCCCTGCGGGACAGCGCCGGCTCGGTCCTCATCGGAGGGATCATGGAGCACGTCGAGGAGGCCGGTGTGCACTCCGGCGACAGCGCCTGCCTGCTGCCGCCCGTGAACCTCCCCGAAGCGGTGATCGAGGTGCTGGAGCGGCACACCAGGGTCATTGCCGATGAACTGCAGGTGGTGGGATTGCTGAACGTGCAGTACGCGGTGACCCGCGGGTCCGACGGCACTCTGGGCGGTCCCGACGGCCGCTCGGTGTTCGTGCTGGAGGCCAACCCGCGGGCGTCGCGCACGGTGCCGTTCGTGGCCAAGGCCACCGGCGTGCCGCTGGTGAAGCTGGCGACGCTGGCGATGATGGGGCGCACGCTGGCCGATATCGCCGCGGCGGGGTCGGTGGAGGGTTGGAGCGGCCCGGCGCCGGCCCCCGGGGCCGCCGCGGCCTGGCAGCGGCCCGGGCACATCTCGGTGAAGGAGGCTGTGCTGCCCTTCAACCGCTTCCCGGGCGTCGACGCGGTCCTGGGACCCGAGATGCGCTGCACCGGCGAGGTCATGGGCATCGACCGCCGGCCCGGTCTGGCGTTCGCCAAGAGCCAGATCGCCGCCGGGGCGGCCCTGCCGACGGAGGGGTCGGTGTTCCTGTCGCTCGCCGACAGGGACAAGGAGGCGGGGATCACCGTGGCTCGACGGCTCGCCGAGATGGAGTTCACGCTGCTCGCCACCCGGGGCACGGCTGACGCCCTCGCCTCCGCCGGGGTGGCCACCGATCAGGTCGTGGCGAAACTCGGCGACCCTGAGGGCCCCCATGCCGTGGCGCTCCTGGACGCGGGGCGCATCGATCTGGTCATCAACACGCCGCAGGGCCGCGGGCCGCGAGCCGACGGTGCCGACATCCGCCGCGCCGCCGCGCAGCGCGGCGTGCCGTTGCTCACGACGGTT
>JAPONU010000007.1 GCA_026713745.1 bacterium | reverse complement strand
GAGGTTGGAGATGGTGTGGCCGTTGCCCTCGAGGGTGCCGGTGTAGGCGCGGCCCAAGATGGGCATGGGCTCCCAGCCCGCGCCGTCGTTCCAGAATTGGTCGCCGGGGTCGGCGCGGCCGTTTCGGTTGGTGTCGAAGTCCAAGTCGGCGACGAGTTCGTAGCCTGTGCAGCCGATGGGGCAGCCGGGGCCGTCTGAGATTATTTGGGGGAATGCCCGGAGGTATTCGTAGGCGGTGCCGCGGTCGGGTGTGGCGTCGGCGTTGGAGTCGAAGCGGATGGCGTTGAGCTGCTCGAGGTCGCATATCTCGATGAGGCCGTCGTCGTCGCGGTCGTAGTCGCCGCCGGCGGCTGGGGTGCAGGCGGGCTGGGCCTCGGCGGCGGCTTCGATGCGGCCCTGGAGGGTGGCTGTGGTCTGGAGGAGCTCGTAGTTGGCGGCTTTGAACGCGCCGTGGTCGGCCAGCGAGTACGCGACCGCGACGTTGTGGGCGCCTGCTGCGGCGGTGGGGAACGACCCGGCGACCTGGAGGCCGCCTGCTCTGAAGTCGGCGAGCTCGGCGGGCAGAACGTCCACGCCTGCGGCGTTGGTGGTGTCGAAGGAGGCGCCGGTGGTGCCGTCTTGGTCGCGGGTGTCCACTAGCACGCCGCTTACGGCGGGGATGGGCCGCGGCTCGATCACATAGGCGGCAACCGTCGGCGCGGCGGCGAGCTCGTATTTGCCGGCGTGGGCCGACGCGACCGCCACGGTGCCCATCGAGATCGGGTAGCTGCCGGCGTCGTCGCCGGGGGTTCGGCTCAAAGCGCCGGTGACCACGTCGGCCGCGGCGTCGCCTTGGGCGAGGCCGCCGACGGTGTAGGAGAGGTCGTCGGCGGCGCCGTAGGCGCGCGTCGGGTGGTCGGGGGTTATCGACAAAACGGTGCGGGGCTTGCCGGGGGTGGCGGTGAGGGACTGCCAGGCCGACGCCAGCCAGCGCAGCGGCCTGTGCGCCTGGACGTCGCCGCGCAGGGCCCTCACCTGCACCTCATAGGCGGTGCCGTTGTCCAGCCCGGAGATCGTGTAGCCGCCTTCGGCGGCGACCACGGGGCCGTTGCCGTCCTCGGCGGTCACCACCGGCGCGCCCGCAGCCAGCGATCTCGTGACGCCGATAGCGGCCAGCGGCTGGGGGTTCAGCCACCCGGCCTCGCCCGCCTTGCGCCACCGCAGCGTGTAGTAGTCCGGCGCGGTCGGCGAGTCGCTCTGCTCCCAGCTCACCCGCAGCGACCCGTCGCCCGCGGCCGCCGACACGCCCTTGGGGTCGTCGACGGTTCCGCGCTTGACGATCAGCCGGTACGACTCAGAAGCGGTGCCGTCCAGCGACGTCACCTCCACGGTGATAACGCTGTGGCCCACCGGCGCATACCACGGGCCGCTGGCCTCCCCCGGCACCACGTCGCGCTTGGGGGCGCGCGCCTCCTCGATCGAGCGCGTGCCCGACACCAAGATCTGCTTCGCGCCCGGCGCCGCGGTGTCCGCGGCCACCGCCAAATACACATAGCCGCCCTCCCCCTCGGGCACCTCCAACCAGTGCTCGCGCACGCTGCCCGACACCGCCGGCGACAACGCGAACGCCTCCCCCGAATAGGGCACGTCGTTCGCGCTGTCGGGCTGCTTGGAGGTCGCCGCCCACACCGAGATCCCCGACAAAGACGCGTCCGCGGACTGCGCCAAGCTCGCCCGCCGCACCGTCACCGTGTAGCTCGACCTCGTGAACCCGTCCGGCGCCGTCGCCGTCACCGTGATCAAGTTCGACCCCACATCGAGCGCCACCGCATCGCTCGCCTGCCCCGACACCACCGCGGCGCCGTTCACCGCCAACGCCACCGACGCGTAATCCGCCGTCGCCGTCACCCGCACCGACCCCACACCATGGGCCACCCACGCCCCATACTCCTTGGTCGCCGTCGAGAACACCGACGGGCGGATCTGCGCCCCCGACAACTCCAAATCCGACAAACGCGCCACCGGATTGTTCACCACCACCACCGAATACGACCGCACCGTCACCCCATCGCCAGCCGTCACCCGCACCACCACCCGCTTCGCCGCATTAGTCCCGCCGCCCACCGACAACACCTGACTCAACTCGCCGCTCGCCACCGACCGGCCGTCCACCTCCACCGACGCGCCCGCAGCAGCAGCCGTCGCCCGCACCCGCACCCGCGAAGTGAACGCCGCCGACGCCCCATAACCCAACACCCCAGAATCAAACGCCGGCACCAACCCCAACACCGGCT
>JAPONU010000006.1 GCA_026713745.1 bacterium | reverse complement strand
GAGCACGTAGTCGGCGACATCTCCGGGTCGAACCCTCAGGTGGTACTGAAGGATGTCCCGGGTTGACGCGCTCTTGTCGAAGATTGCCAACGTGCTCCTCCTGTCATCCGGCGTCGGCGCTACGGGGACGTTCCTACAGCCTGAGCCGCCTCACGCCGTTCACGAGTAGCAGGTGTCGGAGTAGACCGAGTTGAGGTCCACCTCGGCTTCCAGGCCGCCGTAGGCGCGGAGCACCTCGTCGACGGTCTCCCAGCGGCTGTGCTTCATCGAGCCGATGCCGTCGGCGACCGCATCGGGTGTGAGCACGACGGTCTTCGTCACCTCGAGACTGCGAGCCTCTTTGTCCCGTTCGAGATTCTCCGGGTCGACCGCAATGACGATGTCCAGCGCCTCCTCGGGGTTCTCGAAGGCGTACTCCCAGCCGCGGGAGATGGCACGGACCATCGCGCACGTCACCTCGGGGTTGTCCTCGAAGTAGTCCTTGGTGGTGAACAGCGCGTTCGCCGAGGTCTCGATCCCGTAGTCGTAGGGGATGAACACGTTGACGTCGTAGCCCTCCTGCTCGGCGAGGACCGGCTGGTTGGTGAAGAACACCGTCTGCAGGTCGATGTCGCCATTGAGGATGGCACTCAGGTCGAAGCCGACCGTGACCTGCTCGATGTCGTTCACATCGATGCCGTTCTTCGCCAGCATGGCCTGGGTGAGTTGCCACGGCCCGCCTTCTGCGAAGCCGATCCTCCGGCCCACGAAGTCCTCGAGGGTCTCGATGCCGGAGTCGGCGAGCGCCATGACGCCCCCCGGGTGCTTGTGGAAGTAGGTGGCGACTGTGATGAGGGGGATGTCCTCGGCGGCCGCGAACAGCAGCGAATTGGTGTCGTGGAGTCCGAACGTGTCCGAGCCGGCCGCCACGAGGGTGATGCTGTTCACGTCGAAGCCGCCCGGATTGATTGTCACGTCCAAGCCCTCGTCGGCGAAGAAGCCCTTCGCCTGGGCGACGAACGAGCCCGTGAACTGGACGTTCGGGAACCAGGGGAGCCGCAGCGACACCGAGACCGGCTCGGGTGCCGGTTCCGGCGGTGGTGGTGGCTCGGGTGCCGGTTCCGGCGGTGGTGGAGGTTCGGGTGCTGGGTCGGGCGACGGCGGTGGTTCCGGTGCCGGAGCGGGCGGTTCGGCAGCCGGCGCGGGAGCCGGCGGTGTCGAGACTTCCTCGTCGTCTCCACTGCATGCGGCCGCAATCACGGCCACGCAGAGGAGCAACGCCAGCCGGCGACTCCAATTCCTTGTACGTTTCATTTCTTTCCCCTTTCGGTTGTCTCGTTCGTCGAGACCTTCGTCGACATGGTCTCCGCGGGCCCGCCGGAGCGGTTCGCACAACTGCAGGACTCCCGGGTGACGAGTGCGGTCGCAACCGTCACAGGTGGTTGGGGTTCCCCCTCCTGGATGGCCTGGCGGAGCGTGCGGATCGCCTCGAAGCCGAGACTGTCCGCCGGAAGCCGGACTGTTGACAGCGGCGGGGCCGCCAAGCGTGCGAACGGGATCTCCCCGTAGCCCATCACGGCGACGTCCTGAGGAACCCGAAGCCCGCGCTCTTGAATCGCGGAGATGGCGCCGAGAGCCAGGATGTCGCCCGCGCAGAAGATCGCGCTGGGAGGCTCGTCAGCGAGCAGCAGTTGCGTCGCAGCCTTCGACCCGGCTTCGAGCGAGAAGTCCGGCACGGGCGCGACGAGTCGGTCATCGGCGGGGATGTCGGCGTCGGCCAGGGCTCGGGCGTAACCGGCACCGAGCAGGTTCGAACTCGAATCAGCAGGTGATGCGATGTACGCGATCCGGCGATGGCCGTGGCCGACGAGATGCATGGTTGCCTCATAGGCGTCGGCGGTGCGATCAGCCAGGATGTGCGACCCCGTCCCGACGTTGGCGCTGTCGACGAACACGAAGGGGCGGAGAGCCGCGGACGACTCCACGACACCCACGACCGCTTCGTCCCCGGCGGCGCCGAAGTGGATGAGGATCACGCCGTCCACGTTGCGGCTGAACAGTTGATCCAGGTGGCGCGACACCACCTGCGCGTCGTAGTGCTGCGTCTGGCAGATGATCGGCAGCCATCCTTCGAGTTCGGCTTGCCTGCTCACCGCCTGGAGATAGTCGGCGTAGTAGTTGGTGAAGGCGGGCACCATCACGCCGATGCTGTAGCTCGGGTGGGCGTCGTTGCTCATCGAGGCACGATTCCTGTCGTAGCCGAGCACGCGGGTTCGTGATCCTCGACTGGTCGCCACGATGCCGTCGTCGGCGAGTTGCCGGTAGGCGGCTCGAACCGTGTGCACGCTGACCCCGAGTTCGGTGGCCAACTCGGCGATCACGGGAAGATGGCTGCCGGGGGTGACCCTGCCGGAGGCGACCTGCCACGTGAATTGCCGGGCGATCTGGGTCGCGAGCGGCACCCTGCTCGAGTCGCTGACCCTGATCGGGGCGACCGGCTCCGGGCGGTGCCGGTGTCCCCCTCGACGATGCCCCCCACGCACGGCCGCATTGTGTCAGATATCAAGTAATACGGTCAAGCAGATGTTTGAGGCCGAGGCCTGCTGCCGCGAGGCGAGGCAGGGGTCGGAGCGCGGGCCGGAGTGGCTCGCCCGCCGCTCGATCCCGGCCTCAGGAACGGGCCAGGTCGGCGGCGGCGGCGACAGTGAACTCCAGCATGGTCTGCTGGCCTGTGGCGTACTCCTCGAGGCGCTCGCCCAGGTACGTCGCCTCGCCGCGGAGCAGGTCGGAGCCGGCGCACAGCACCGAGCCGGCTTCACAGCCCAGCGCCGCGGCCACGGTGAACAGGCACGATGTCTCCATCTCGAAGGCGAGCACCCCGAGATCCTTCCAGCGCCCGATCTCCTCGGTGGTGCGCTCACCCGCGTAGAAACTGTCCGTCGACCGGGTCAGCCCCACCTCCACGGGCGTGCCGTGGCGGGCAGCGGCCGCAACCAGTGCGGCGGTCACCCGGTGGCTGGCGACGGGCGGGAAGTTCTGCGGTGCGTAATAGCGGCTGGTGCCCTCGTCGCTCACCGCACCGGTGGCCACGGCGATGCCGCCCACCGGCAGTCGGGGCGACAGCGCCGCGCAACTCCCCACCCTGATGAAGCACGACGTCCCGCAGGCGGCCAACTCCTCGGTGGCGATCGCCATCGACGGGGATCCCACGCCGCTGGTGGCAACGCTGAGGCCGGCGCCGTCGATGGAGCCCGTGAAGACCGTGTAGCCGCGGCGATCGCCGACCCGCTCGGCGCTGTCGAGCATCTGCGCCATCAGTTCGACCCGCTCCGGGCTGCCCGACAGCAGCGCTACGTCGGCCACGTCGCCGTCGCGGATGCCCAGGTGTGGGAACGAACCGTCGGGCAGGCGCAGGAAGCGCTCGGTGAGCCAGGTGGACGCGTCGTCACTCATGGGTGTCTCCCGGGTTCGGCCCGACCCGTGACTGGCCGGCGCCGCCGTTGAAGTAGGCGGCGAGGCGTTCGAGGGCGGTGCCGAGGGTGTCGGCGTGTTGGGCGTAGCAGAGGCGCAGGTGGCCCTCGCCGCTGGGGCCGAACGCCCGCCCCGGGGCCAGGCCCACGCCGCAGCCGGCGAGCACGGACTTGGCGGCGGCGACGCTGTCGGTCATCCCGTCGATGCCGAAGAAGCTGTAGAAGGCGCCCTCGGGTTCCAGGTAGCGGACGCCGTCGATGCCACCCAGGTGGTCGCCGACCAGCGCCCGGAGTGTCAGCAGGCGCTGCTGCAGCCGCTCGATCTCGGGTTCGCCGTGCCGGAGGGCGGCGATGCCGGCGGCCTGCAGGAAGCCCGCCACGCCGGAGATGTTGTACTCGGTCAGCATCGCCAGCGTGAACTCCAGGCTCGCCGGTGCGGTGATCCAGCCGAGGCGCCAGCCGGTCATCGACCAGGCCTTGGAGAAGCTGTTGACCGAGATCACCGGGTCGTCGGGCTCGATGCGGGTGAGGGCGTTGGGGGCGTGGCGATGGCCGTGGTGCAGCCGCCCGTAAACGTCGTCGGTGATGAGCCACACCCGCCGGTGCCGGCAGTGCTCGATGAGGGTGTCGAGTTCCGCGGGGGAGATCGTCCAGCCGGTGGGGTTGTTGGGGCTGTTGAGGAACACCAGGCGGGTGTTGGTGTCGATGCGGTCCAGGAGGCGCTGCAGGTCGAGGCTCCAGCGCTCGCCGGCGGGGACGAGGGTGTGCTCGACCACCACGGCGCCGCTGATGCGCAACGCCTCACCCACGTTCGGCCAGGTGGGTCCGACGACCACGGCCCGGTCGCCCGGGTCCACGAGCGCCTGGGCCACCAGGGCCACCGCCTGCATGCCCGAGGCCGTGACCGTCACCCGGCTGGGATGGATCTCGGCGCCGTAGATGCGCCGGTAGTAGGCGCTGATCTCCTCGCGGAACTCCGGCTTGCCGCTGTCGGGCTGGTAGAAGTGG
>JAPONU010000005.1 GCA_026713745.1 bacterium | reverse complement strand
GACATCGGTGCTGGTCATGAGGCTGCTCGCTGCTTCGCGCCGGTCGTCTCAGACGAGGTGCGGCGGGGTGCCCATGTCGACTTCGCTGCCGAGGCGCAGCGCCGTTGCCCGGCCGTCGTCGTCGAGGTCGAAGACCACCCTCTGGCCCTGGCGGAGGAAGCGGAACACCGATCCCTCCAGGGCGCCGGTGGCGAGGTCGCACTCGATGAAGTCGGTGTCGCGTACGACGACGCCGTCACCGCTGACGGGGTCGTAGGACTTGATCACTCCCTGCATGCGCGTTTCTCCCCGATATGTGACAGCGCCCGGCGGGGTTCCCGCCGAGCGTGACCGCAGGGTAGTCGCCTTCGCGCCGGCGCGGCGGGGGAACTCCGCGGTTCGGGGCCGGCGCACCAAGCGGGTATCGCTATTGTTTAGCGCCGTGGCTCCCCTTCATCAGTTGACCGCCGATCACGTCGACCTGCTGATGCGGCGCTACAGCGAGGCGTTGGCCTCGCACCGGACCGTGATCGACTCCCTCAACGTCTACCCGGTGCCCGACGGTGACACGGGCACGAACATGTCGTTGACGTTGCGGGCGGTGGTCGACGCCCTTCCCGCCGACTGCGACCTGGCCTCGGTGTGCCAGGCCATCTACGACAGCGCCCTGGCGGCCGGTCGCGGCAACTCGGGAATCATCGTGTCGCAGTTCCTGCGGGCCATGGCCGGCGCCTGGCGTGAGGCGGTGACGATCGACGCCGCCGGCCTGGCCGGGAGCCTGGAAGCGGCCTCGGTGGCCGCCTACGGCGCCGTGGCGCGCCCGGTGGAGGGCACCATCCTGACCGTCGGCCGCGACGTGGCCTCGGCCGCGGTCGCCGCGGCCCGGCGGGGCGCTGCGCTGGGTGAGGTGATCGAGGAGGCCATCGAAGCCGGCCGGGAGAGCCTCGAGCGCACGCCGGAGTTGCTGGAGGTGCTGCGCACCGCAGGCGTCGTGGACGCCGGCGGCAAGGGCCTGCTGCTGTTGCTGGACGCCTTGGCGCACGTGGTGGACGGGCGCCCCCTGCCCGAGCCCCCCGAGGTCGCCGCCCCGCTGCTCGGCGACGACCCCCACCACATCGGCGGTGCCGGTGACGTGGCCGATCTGCGCTACGAGGTGATGTTCCTGCTGGAGGGCGCCGACGACCGGATCGCCGCATTCCGGGACCGCTGGAGCGAGATCGGGGACTCCATCGTGGTCGTCGGCGGCGACGGGCTGTGGAACTGCCACATCCACACCGACGACATCGGGGGATCCATCGAGGCGGGCATCGAGGCCGGCCGCCCGTACCGCATCGAGGTCACCGACCTCCACGAGCAGGCGGCGCACACCGAGCACGTAGCGGCGCCGGTGCGCACCACGACGGCGGTCGTGACGGTGGCCACCGGCGACGGCGTCCGCCGGATCTTCGAGTCACTGGGAGCGACAGAGGTGGTGACCGGTGGCCAGACCATGAACCCCTCGGTGGCCACGCTCCTCGCGGCGGTGGAGCGCGCCCCCGCCGAGGGGGTGGTGGTGCTGCCCAACAACAAGAACATCGTCCTGGCCGCCCAGCAGCTGCACGAACTCACCGACAAGGCCGTCGTGGTGGTGCCGACGGTCAGCATCCCCGCCGGCCTCAGCGCCATGGTGGAGTTCGATCCCGAAGCCGAGGCGGCTCGCAACGGCGAGGTGATGGCGGCCCTGGCCGGCGAGGTCGCCGCCGGCGAGGTGACTCGTGCCGTGCGCGACGCCGCCACCCCGGCAGGGCCGGTGGCCGAGGGAGACTTCATGGGACTCAGCGCCGGCGACGTGCAGTGCGTGGGCGGGGCGCTGACCACCGTCACCTGCGATCTGCTCGAGCGGATCGTCACCGACGACCACGAGATCGTGACGCTGATCTGCGGCGCCGAGGCGACCGAGGCGGACACCGAGGTGGTGGCGGACTGGCTGGCGGAGCACCGGCCGCACGTCGACCTGGAAGTGCACGCCGGCGGCCAGCCCCTGTACCACTACTACTTCGGCGTCGAATAGGCGCCGGGCCCGGCGGTGCTGACGACCTGTGGTTGAGGCGCCCGCCCCGCTGACTTGGCGGGACCTGGCCAGGATCGGGCCGGAGCGCCTCAAAAGTGCCAGCCGGCGCCGGGTGCAGGCCCTGGTCGATCTCGGTGTGAAGCATCTCGGGG
>JAPONU010000004.1 GCA_026713745.1 bacterium | reverse complement strand
CCGACGCCGACCTGCTGGATCTCGCCACCGCCGCCGACCCGTCGCTGCGGGGATCGTCCGACGCCGACCTGCTGGATCTCGCCACCGCCGCCGACCGAGCCCTGGTGACCGAGAACGTGGGCGACTTCTCGGTGCTCGCATCCGCCCGAGCCGTCGCCGGCGAGCCCCACGCCGGTCTCATCCTCACGAACCCGGCCCGTTTCAACCGGGCGGCGCTCGCCTATCCCGGCAACCTGATCGCCGCGCTCAGGAGCTTCCTGGACAACCCCCCGGTCAGCGGCGACTCCTGGATCCGGTGGCTGTAGGCGATCGGCGATCAACCGTTGCGACTCGCCGGATGATGCCGCTGCTTCGACGACGCAGGACAGTGGCGTCGCCGCGGATCGGAGGTCAGAGGTGGACCACCACCTCGCCGCCCCCGGATTTCGCCACGAACTCCTTCGCCGCTCGCTGAGCGTCGTCGAGCGACCCGTGCTGCGACACCGGCTTGCGAGTCGGAGCGTACGTCGACGGGCTGAACGTCTACTACGGCGGGAGACACCTTTGCGGCCGCGACGCGTCCGGCTGGCGCTGGTCGACCTGGCAGCATCGGTCGAACGAATGATCGCGCGGAACGCTGCCTGGGTGGCACAGGGCGCAACGCTGCATCGCCTCGTGTACTGCACGGCGCTCATCAGGGGCGAGATCAACCCGAATGGCCGACGCCGCCGGTTGGCTACTCTCCATAACTGACCCGGTCCCTACGGGGGCCGGGCCTTTCTTTTTCTGGCCTGGTGAGGCACCGGCACCGGGGCGCTCGATGGATCGCCGATGTCGTCGGTGTGGCGTCCTCGGCGGTGGCGGCAGTGAACTACCTGGCCGCAGGGCGCCTGTCGGCGCTACGTTTGGGGTCGTGAGCGTCATCTCGATCGAAAGGCTGCCATCTGATCCGCTGGCGGCGCTGCGCGAGTTGGCGGCGGGCGAGGCGCAACTCGACAGACTGCGCCGCGAGCACGTTGCTGCGGCGCGTGCCGGGGGGGCCAGTTGGGGCGAAGTCGGGCAAGCCTTGGGCGTTAGCGAGGATGCGGTGTTGGAGTACTACTTCGCCGATGCTCGACGCGATCTCGCCGAGAACGCCGGCGCCAACGATGGCGACCTCTCGGACGAGCAAGCCATGGAGTTGGCCGTCGCCGAGGTGCGGGCCGTCCGCCGAAGCATGCACTCAATCTGAGCGGCGCTGTGCGCGTCGTGCTGGACACCAATGTCTTCGTGTCCGGTGCGATCAACACCGGCGCGTCGCCGTAGTCGGCGGCGTTGTCCACGGTCTGGGCGAGCACGTTGTTCTCCGCCGCGGTGGTGTCGCGGAAGGTGAGTTGGGCGTGGTGGTGCGAGCCACCGATGACGTGCATGGCGGCGTTGTCGGCGTCGACGTGGTGCTCAGGCGGCTGCTTCCGTAATGGCGTCCCAGAAGTTGGCGAAGCTGCGTGAGCGGTTCTGGTCGGGATCGAAGTGGGCAGCTATGGCCCGGGCCGCTTCGATTTTGCGAAGACCGGTCTTGAAGTACCCCTCTCGTTGAAGGACCCGTTCGAATGCCTCCCAGGTTCCACCCGCGACGGCATCGGGGTCGCGATGGCTCGCCTGCCGGGGCACGCTGGGATTCAGCTTCGGATAGACCGCGCGGACGGCCTTCCAGTCTCCGAAATACCAGGCCTCAAGTTCCTCGATGACGACGCGGTTGACGAGTTGCCATCCATCGTTTTCGGCGATCGAGCGTGTGCGCAGTCCCGAGACTGCTGCCAGGCGTTCCATTCGTTCCTTGAGTTCTTGGCAGTCGTCGTTGTCTCGATCGACCATGACCACGAGGCGCCAGTCGTCAGGCAGCCAGCGCTGGTAGGCCCGGAGCCGTTCCTCCAACTTGCCGAGGAGATCGCTCTTCCCTTGAAACGCGTGGATCTCAAAGGTAGGCCCCCCGGGCAGCAGGCGATGCAAGAGCGTGTCGAGGAACGCCTCCATTGACGGCTCCTCGACCAGCAGCACCAGATGATTCGCCGGCAATGTCACCGCCCGTCGAGGGAGTGGATTGGCGCCCCCTCGGCGGTTAGCGGATCTCCCACGCCAAAATGCCCCTCCATCCAGAGTGATCCCAGTTGGGCGCCCTCATCCATGAATTCCCGGACGCCGCGCAACTCAGCGACACACCGTGTTTGCGTGTGTCCGGCTCCGTCGCGCCACAGAATCCGCACCTCGTCGGGGCCCAGAGAGTTGATGAAGAATGGGGAGTGGGTCGTGACGAGCAGCTGCGTGCGTTCGGCTGCGCGGCGGCACTCCTCGGCGAGTCCGGCCAGGAGGCGGGGGTGCAGGAAGTTCTCCGGTTCTTCGAGGCCGATGAATGGCGGGGGTTCCGGGTCGTGCATCAGCACCAGGTAGGCCAGCATCTTGAGAGTTCCGTCGGACGCGAAGCGTGCGAGCACCGGATCGTCGAATGGCAGGTCCTTGATTTTCAGGAGGAGGCGACCATCGGCCATCGTCTCGGCAGAGACGCTCTCTATCTGTGGGACGCGTAGACGGAGTAGAGCGAAGATGCGCCGGAGCCTGCGAGGATGTCGCTCGTTGAGATACTGGATGACGTTGGCGAGGTTGTCGCCGGTTCTGCTGAGGCGCTCGTGCGGCCCCGCCTCGGGCTGCGATCGTGCGCTGTCCGCAGCGAGGTATGACACGTACCAGCCACTGATGAAGTCGCGTAGCGCGGCCACCCTTGGATGTTCCTGGAATTGCCCGAGGGCGTTGACTGCCAACAGATCGGGTGAGCTCAGTCGACGAGTTGTTCGCTGGGCTTCCTCGTCGGGCTCATTGCCACTGGCGGCATGGCCAGAGCCGCGTTCGTAGTCCAGAAAACGAAACGGCTTGCCGCGGCTCCCCCTCGTCCAACTCAACCATTCGCGTTCGACGACCGGCCTTCCGCGGAATTCGTTCACGGACAGGTGATAGGTGATCAGCGGTGTCTTGGGCTTCGTGCTCTCGCGGTACTTGATCTCGATGGCCAGCGGGCCTCGTGAGCCGCGGGTCTTGAGTTCCAGTGCTCGCCCGCGGCGGTCCCAGGCGCGCCGCAGGCCCGAGTCGAAGCATTCCGCGAGGAAGGCGAACACGTCGAACACCGTGGACTTGCCACTGCCGTTGGGTCCGAGCAGCACCGTCAGCGGTGTCAACTTCTTGAACTCGACACTCCGGAGCGCACGGAAATTCCGCACCTTCAGGTACTCGATCCTCGGTGGCGAGGTCGGGGCGGACCGGTTGGCGGTCCCTG
>JAPONU010000003.1 GCA_026713745.1 bacterium | reverse complement strand
GGTTCAGCAGCCGGTTGGGTGGGTGTTTGAGGCGGTAGGTGCCGTCGGGTTGGCGGGTCAGGTCGGCGCCGAGTTCGTGGATCTGTTTGTGGTGGCAGTCGCTGCACAGCAAGCAGAGGTTGTCGATGTCGGTGGGGCCTCCGTCTTCCCAGTGGATGACGTGGTGGGCCTGGCAGTAGCTGTTGGCGGCGCCGCAGATGACGCAACCCCGGTCGCGGATCGCCAGTGCGACGCGTTGGGCGACGGTGGCGGTGCGGGTCTTGTGGCCCAGCCACAGGGGTTGGCCCTTGGTGTCGAACAGGGCCGGCAGGATGTCGGCCTCGAGGGCGACCTTGAGCAGTTCGCTGGGGGCGATGGGGGTGCCGTCGATCAGCCGGGCGTCGGCTAGTTGGTCGGAGACCAGGTCGTAGTCGGCGACGACCACCAGGGTGGTGTTCTGAGCCTTGCCGGCGCCGGCGCCGTGGCGGGTGATGAGCGCTTCGAGCGCGTCTGCGTAGCGCTGGGCGGGGGTGGCCCGGTTCTTGGGGTCCTCGTCGTGCCAGAGTTGTTTGGCTTTGGTGGCGAGCGCGGTTTCGATGCGGGCGCCGGCGAGGGGGTCGAAGGTGCCGTACAGCGTGTACATGCCGTCGGATTCTTGTTTGATGTTCGCTTCGCGGCGCGCTCGTTGGCGGCGCCGGCGCTTCTCGAGGTCCTCGCCGGCTGTTTTCTCGTTGACGTGGTCGCGGACGGTGCGGGCGAACGTGTCGGCCGGTTCGGTCCCCGCGGCGTCCAGCAGGGTGGCCTCCTCGATGGCGGTGTGCGCGGAGGCATCCGCGATCGCCCGCGCGTGTTGGGGGGTGATCGCGCCGTCTGCGAGCGCCTCGGCGGTGCCTGGCAGGTCGCCGAGACGCTCCGCGAACGCGACGTCGCGTTTGGCGGCGCCGCGGGACTGCTTCAAGTCGCCGCGCAGCACCGCCGCGGCGTGCGCCTCGCCGCGCCATTGAGCCAACTCGGCGACCTTGTCGGCCTTCACCGCCGCCAGGCGGGCCTCACACCGCCCCACCAACCGCAGGCACTCCTCGAGGCGCCCACCACCCAGCCCGTCCAGACCCACGACCAGGCCGTCCAACAACCCCAACAGATGATCCGAGGAGGCACCGCCGCGGCGGGACTCGCCAGTCGGGGAGGAGGCGGTGGGCGCAACCGGCGCGTCTGCCTGGTCCTGCGGGCGTTCCGAGGAGGGCCCGCTGGGGCGGGACTCGCCAGCCGGGGAGGAGGCGGTGGGCGCAACTGGCGTGTCTCCGTGGTCCTGCGGGCGTTCCGAGGAGGGCCGGCTGGGGCGGGACTCGCCAGTCGGGGAGGAGGTGGTGGGCGCAGCCGGCGTGTCTCCGTGGTCGTGCGGGCGTTCCGAGGAGGGCCGGCCGCGGCCGGACTCGCCGGTCGGGGAGGAGGCGGTGGGCGCAGCCGGCGTGTCTCCGTGGTCGTGCGGGCGTTCCGAGGAGGGCCCGCCGCGGCCGGACTCGCCGGCGCGCGACGTACTGGCCATGGCAGACGTCTCCCGCAGATCCGACCTGCGCCCAGCGGCCGACTCGGCGCCACCAGGCCCCCCAGCCGGGGGCGTCGGATCGGAGAAGAGGGTGGGCTCGGTCATCGGTGGCTCCCCCACAGAACGCATCGCCGTCGGATTCGGGTCGGCCGGGCCGACAAGCCGGTTGGGGAAGCCCGACCCCCACCGC
>JAPONU010000002.1 GCA_026713745.1 bacterium | reverse complement strand
TCGTGTCCCGCAAGTGGATCTCGACGCACCTCACCGCCAACCCGGACTCGGTCGCCGCCCGGGTCCTGTTCAGCCGCGGGCTCGACAACGAGGGACTGCTCACCGACGAACTCCGAGCCCGCCTCACCGACCCCGACACCGCGCTCGCCGACGGCGACCAGGCGCCGTTGCTGCTGGCGATCTCCGACAACGGGACCGAGATGCACGCCAACGAGACCCGCCGGTTCATGGCGCTGTGCTCGATCGCCCAACACTTCGGCCGCCCATCGACCCCGACCGACCAGGCATGGATCGAGTCGCTGTGGGGCCACGTCAAACGCGAGCACCCACACCTGACGACGATCACCGACCCGGCCACCCTCGCCGCCGAACTCGAACGCGTCCGGATCCACCACAACAGCGTCCGGCTGCACGAAGCGATCGGCTACGTCACCCCCAACGACGAACACCACGGCCGCGGTAACACCATCCGCGCAGCCCGCACCAACGGCATGCGAACCGCCGACCAACAACGCCGAGCCTGGCACCGGAGCCAGCAATGAACCCAACCACTACCCTCACCAACCACAACCCGCCAACGACCACCGGATGCTGCCTGAAACCCAACCCGATCCGTCGCGAAGAGTCAGATACACCTCAACAGCGAACACAAGCAGGGCGCCGCGGCGCATTACAAGGGCGGGTTCGGGTTTGGTCCGATGTTCTGTTTCAGCGCCGACGGCGACGCGCTCGGCGCGGTGTTGGGTCCCGGTAACGCCGCCGCGAACAACATCGAGGACCACGTCGAACTCCTCGACGACGCCATCTCGCGGCTGCCGGGGGAGCCAGCGGCGGGCCACCGGGCCCGAAACGACGCCGACACGGCGGCGCGCCGGGTGGGGCTGCGAGCGGACTCCGCGGGGTGCTCGACGAGGATCGCCAAGGCCTGCCGGGACCGCAACGTGGGGTTTCACCTGGTAGCGCGCTCGAACGCGGCCATCGACGCGGCGATCGCGAAGGTGCCGGTCAACGACAAGCGCTGGCAACCGGCGACCAAACAGAACGGCGAACCGCGCCCGGGCGTCGCGGTGGCGGACCTCACCGACTTGGTCGACACCACCGGTTGGCCCGAACGGACGCGCTTGATCATGCGCCGCGAGCCCCTCCACCCCGGCGCGCAACACAGCCTGTTCCCCAGCGATCACTGGCGCTACTGGGGCCACTGGACCGACCAGGAAGGCACCGCCGCCGAATGCGACGCCACCATGCGCGCCCACGCCATAGTCGAGGACCACATCAAGAACCTCAAATCCTCGGGCCTGCTGCGCATGCCGTTCAAGAACTTCAACGCCAACGCCGCCCGGGGTCGCGATCGTCTGCTGGGCGCGCAGCCCCCTCAGGTGGTTCCAACAACGCGTCTGCACCGGCGCCCTCGCCGCAGCGAACCCCAAACGGCTCCGCTGGGCGCTCTGGCACACCCCCGGGCGCCTCGCCCGCAGCGCGCGCCGAACGATCATCCGCCTACCCGACAACCACCCCGGCGCAACGCACCTGGCCCGCATCTACCGCAACATCACCCTTCTCTGCTGACAACCCACCAAAGGGAACGAAGCACACCACAACCGCCAACACCGACCACCCGGCGGGCC
>JAPONU010000001.1 GCA_026713745.1 bacterium | reverse complement strand
CGGATCGGTGATCCTGGCGCCGCTGCCGTCGTGCACGTAGAAGGAGTCCACCACGTGGTCGCCGAGGGTCTGCACCCTCGCCTGGCCGATGTGCAGCCCCGAGCGCACCAACGCCTCGGTGATCCAATGCAGCAGGCCCAAGCTGTCGGGTGCGGCCACCTCGATCACCGTCACCGAGGAGATGTCGTTGTCGAACTTCACGTAGGACTCGGTCACCGGCTCGGGAGCGAGCGCATCGCCGGCCCCCGAGGCGGCATGCGCCCAGCGCGCCAGCCGCTCGCCGGGCACCAACTCGCCCGCCAGCGCGGCGCGGACGTCGCCGAGGACCGGCGGCCAGTCCAGCCCCAGGCCCGGCGGGGGTTCCACGAACACCGACAGCGCCGTCATGCCGCCGGCGGTGTGCACCGCCGCGGAGAGGACGTTCAACCCGTTGAGGCTGATCGCACCCGCCACCGCACCCAGAACCTCCGGAGCACTGGGCACGACGACGAGTAGTCGCCGATCCGAGACCTCCAGCATCTCGGCACCTGCGCGGACGGCCGCGCCGACCTCGGGGGTGGGGAACGAAGCGGGCTCGCCGCCCAGCACGCCGCTGCGGAGGTAGTTGTCGGTGCGGCGCACCAGCCCTCGCACCAGGTCGGCCTTCCAGCGGGTCCACACCGAGGGACCCGTGGAGACCGCATCGGCCTCGGTCAGCGCGGCCAGCAGTTCCAGCATCTCGACGCTGCCCACCTGCTCCGCCACGCGCTGCACGGTGCCGATCTCGTCGATGTCGCGCCGGATCGCCACGTCGGGTAGCAGCAAGTGCAACTCGACGAGCCGCACGAGCGTGGCCACGTCGCCGTCGTCGAAACCCATGCGGCGACCGATGACCTCGATGAGCTCCATGCCGACGACGGTGTGGTCGCCCGGGTAGCCCTTGCCGATGTCGTGCAGCAGGGAGGCCACCAACAGCAGGTCGGTGCGCCGCACAGCGACCTCTCCGCCGGAGATCATGTCGGCGGCCTGAGCCGCCGTCTCGCAGAGGTGGCGGTCGACGGTGAAGCGGTGGTAGTCGTTGCGCTGCAAGCGGCTGCGGCAACTCTCCCACTCGGGCAGGATCTTGACGACAGCGCCCGCCTGGTCGAGCGCCTCGATGACGGGGATGGCGTTGCGGCCGCAGGCCAGCAGATCCACGAACAGCTCCCGGGCCCCCGCCGGCCACGGGTCGCCGAGCGGCGGCATGTCGGCGCCGAGCCGCAGCAAGGACTCGCGCTCGATGCGGGCGCCCCGCCTCGCCGCGGCGACCGCCACCCGCAGCGCCCGGAGCGGGTCGCTCCCCATCTCGATCTCCGGTAGCAGGCGCACCTCGTTGCGGTCCCGGCGGATCTGCAGACCCGGCTCGAGTGTCGTGACCTCGGGCCGGCGGCGGCGCCGCTTGTCGCGCGCGGCCGCCCAGTGCTCGACGCGGGCCCACGTCTCGTCGGCCACCCAGCCGACGGTGCGGCCCGCCGCGGCCACCGCGGTCATGAACTCCTCGACGGTGGAATGGCCGAGTGCGGTGGCCACGTCGGCCTGCACCTCCAGGGTGAGCAGGTTCCGGGCGTTCCCCGTGGCGCGGTGCAACTCCACCCGGGCGGCCAGCAGGGTCTCGTGGGCGCCGCGCACCATCGCGCCGTCGGGATCGGCGAATTCGGGACGGGCCAGCGACACGTACCGCAGTGCCTGCAGGTCGCGCATGCCACCGGTGGACTCCTTCAGGTCGGGCCGGAGCCGGAAGGCGACCTCCCCGTGCTCGAGTTCCCGCCAGCGGGCGTCCTGGGCCAGCTTCGGCAGCCACTTGCGAGCACGGCGGGACCACTGCTCGCGGGCGCTGCCGGCGAGGCGCTCGGCAAGGTCCGGGTCACCGGCGAGGTGGCGTGCCGACAGCAGCGACGTGGCCGTGTCGAGATCCTCGGTGCCCAGCTGCAGCGTCTCGGACACGGTGCGCACGGCGTGGCCCAGCTTCAGGCCCTCGTTCCAGACGGGGTACCACAGCTCGCCCGCCAGCCTGGTGACGTCCTGGCCGCGCTCGTAGAGCAACAGCAGGTCGAGGTCGCTCTCGGGACTCAGCTCCGAGCGGCCGTAGCCGCCGACGGCGACCAGGGACACACCCCGCTCGGGGCCACCGGCGCCGACGTAGTGGCCGGCCAGCCACTCGTCCACCCGGCGGCTGTAGGCACGGCAGAACACCGCCCCCACCAGGCGACGGTCGGCGATGATCCGCCGCCGGTCGAGGGGGCGGACCCCGGCCGCCGCCGCGGTGGGTGCGGTCATCGGGGCCCGGCCCCGCCCGGCGGGGATGCGTCCGGCCCGGCCACCGCAGGCGCGCGGCCCGGCGCCGGTGCGTCCGGTCCCGCTGTCGCAGGCGCGCGGCCCGGTGCCGGTGCGTCCGGTCCCGCTGTCGCAGGCGCGCGGCCCGGTGCCGGTGCGTCCGGTCCCGCTGTCGCAGGCGCGCGCCCTGGCGTGCCGGCGCCCAGGAGGGTCATACCGCCCGCGGCCTCAACCCGCGGTCGTCGGCGCGTGGCTGCCGGCGGTCGCGTCCCCAGCCGCCTCGCCGAGAGCGGCGTTGAGATTGCCCGAACGTAGGCCCTCCAGGTCGAGGGTGACGTAGCTGTAGCCGGCGGCCTGCACGGCGGCCACCACTGCGGCTCGGGCGTCCACGACGTCGCCGAGGCGATCCGGCGGCACCTCGATGCGCGCCAGATCGTCGTAGTGGCGCACGCGCAGTTCCTCGAACCCCAGGCCGGCCAGGGCGGCCTCCGCCCGCCCGACGGTGCGCAGCACCGGTGCCGACACCGGCGTGCCGTACGGGAGTCGCGACGCGAGGCACGGCGCGGCCGGCTTGTCCCAGACCTCCAGACCCAGCGAGTGCGCGGCGGCTCGTACCTCCTCCTTGGTGAATCCCGCCTCCACCAGGGGGAAGCGGGCGCCGCGGCTTTCCGAGGCGGCGACGCCGGGGCGGTGGTCACCCAGGTCGTCCAGGTTGACCCCGAGAGTCACGGTGGCTCCCTCGGCGGTGGCCAGCGGCTCGAGAGCGTCCATGAGGGCGTCCTTGCAGTGGGCGCAACGGAGGCTGTCGTTGCTGCGGTAGGCGGCCCGCTCCATCTCAAGGGTCTCCACCTCGCTGTGGCGCAGCCCCCACGACCCGGCCAGGCGCCGGGCCTCGCCACGCTCGGTCTCCGCCAGCGAGGGGGAGACGGCGGTCACGGCGTGCGCCTGCTGCGGCCCGAGTTCGTCGTGGGCCACCCAGGCCAGCAGCGAGGAATCCACGCCGCCGCTGAAGGCGACCACGACGGGGGCGGCCTCGGTCAGCAGCGCCCGCAAGGAGGCCAGCCGCTCGCTTACGGCGGTGTCTGCGGTGCTGGCCGTCCGGATGTCGGTCACGGTGCTCCTCGCCCGTCCCTGCGCCGGCCGGTCATCGGTGCCCGGCCCATACCCCCGCCAGCAGGCTACAGCGACCACACCCGCCGGGCCTGCGGGAGGGCGCGACGCGGGGCGCCGGCTAGGGGGAGCCGTCCCCGCCGGGGGCCACCAGCAACGCCACCAGTTCCTCGATGGGGGTAACGATCCCGGTATAGAAGGGCCCGAACTCGGCGTAGAGCGCCGAGGCCCGGTCGTAGCGCAGCGTGTAGACCACGTCCTTCAGGTCGTCGGGCCGGACGGCGAACAGCGTGACGCCCCACTCGAAGTCGTCGATGCCCGTCGAGCCGGTGACCACCTGCAGCACGCGGCCGGCGAACTTGCGCCCCGAGGAGCCGTGCTCGTACATCAGCTCGAGGCGGTCCTCGTACGGCAGGGTGAACCAGTTCTGCTGCTCGCCGCGGCGCTTGGACATGGGATAGAAGCACCAAGCCGGCTTGCCCGGCGGCGGCAGCTGCGGGTAGAGGCGCTGCTGCTTCAGTTCCTCGGGCACCCCGGCGGCGTACTCGGAGATCTCCGTCAGCGAAACATACGAGGCCACCGCCACGAGCCCGGCCGCCGCCAGGTCCCGCTGCAGCAGCCGAAGCTGCCACAGGTCGGCGTCCAGCGCCATGAAGGCCAAATCCGCCTTGTGGCCCAGGATCGCCACCGACACCACCTGCGTCCCCCGCCCCGCCGCCCGCCGCACCGCGTCAACCACGGCCTCGCCGCGCCAGCCCTCACCTACCCGGCAGAAGAGATGCAGCACCCCCAACCCGATCGAGGGCGTGACCGGTTCCGGCACGCGCTCGGGATCAACCGGTTCGGGCATGCGCCGAGGCTACCGGCGGCCCCGCCCGGAGGCCGCCAAGAACCGAGGGCGAGGGCGGGGGAGCCGATTCGCGACGCCTTGCGCCCGCGCGAAGGAGCGAACGGCACCCCGACCCCCACCCGGACACGCGCCAAGAACCGAGGGCGGGGGCGGGGGAGCCGATTCGCGACGCCTTGCGCCCGCGCGAAGGAGCGAACGGCACCCCGGCCCCCCGCCCGGACGGCCGCGGCTCAGTCGGTGTAGATGCGGACCGTGCCGTCGCGGGCGAAGCCGCCGAGCTGCAAGCCGGCGCTGCGGGCCACCTGCACCGCCAGCGCCGACGGCGCGCTCACCGCCACGAGGGCGCTGAAGCCCGCCGCCCAGGCCTTCTGGGCCATCTCGAAGGAGGCCCGGCCACTCACGTAGAGGCACCGCGCCGATGCCGGCAGGGCCCCGTCCAGCAGCAGCCGGCCGACGACCTTGTCCACGGCGTTGTGGCGCCCGATGTCCTCCCGCACCAGCAGCGGCTCACCGGACCGATCGGCGACCCCGGCGGCATGCACCGCGCCGGTGACGCCGAACAGGTCCTGCAGCTCGATCATGCGGCCGGGCACCGCGGCCAGCACCGCAGGCTCGAACGGTTCGGACTCCGGCAGCGGCGCCAGCGTCTCGGCCAGCCGTTCGATCGCCTCGGTTCCGCAGATGCCGCAGGCCGCCGAGGTGATGCCCAGCCGGGGCACCGGCGCCGGCCCGGCGCCGTCGGTCTCCACCGACACCACGTTGAACTCCGAGGAGACCGGCGGCCCCTCACCGCAGTAGCGGATGCCGCGGATAGCCGCACCGTCCAGCAGCCCCTCGGCGTGGCAGAACCCAGCTGCCAACTCGAAGTCGTGGCCCGGGGTGCGCATCGTGGTGGCGACCAGCACGTCGTCGAGCCGGATCGAGAGGGGCTCCTCCACGATCAGGGTGTCGGGCTCGCGACGGATGGACCCGCCCTCGAGACGGCTGGTGATGAACCGCTCCGTGCGGCCCCGCGCCACTAGCCGCCTCTGGCCCTGTCATCGGGGAGGGCGTCGGGGTGGCCCTCGGCGTTCTTGTGCCAGACGATCCGCAGCCCGTGCAGGGTGAGCCACGGCTGGACGTGCTGCACGCTGGTGGTGTGCGGCGAGATGAGCGGTGCGAGCCCGCCTGTCCCGACGACCGTCGACTCGCCGATCTCGGCCATGATGCGCCGGCACAGGCCGTCCACCTGCGCGGCGTAGCCGTAGATGGCACCTGACTGCAGCGACTCGGCGGTGCTGCGCCCGATGACGTTGCGAGGCGCCGTCAACTCCACCGAGCGCAGCGCGGACGCCCGCTCGAAGAGCGCCTCGAGGCTGATCTCGACGCCCGGCGAGATGACGCCGCCGAGGTACTCGCAGGCCCCGCTGATGACGTCGAACGTGGTGCCGGTGCCGAAGTCCACGACGATCGTGGGGCCCCCGTAGAGCGCCACCGCGCCGACCGCGTTGGCGATCCGGTCGGCGCCGACCTCGCGCGGGTCGTCGTAGCGGATGGGGATCCCGCTGCGCACGCCCGGCTCGATCACGACCGGGTCGAACTCGAAGTAGTGCGCAACCATCTCCCGCAGCGCGGCGGTGACCCGGGGCACGCCGGACGCAACGGCCACACCCGACACGTGGCGGAGCAGTTCCCAGCCCTCCACGGCCAGGAACCCGTCGATCAGCACCGCCAGCTCGTCGGAGGTGGCGTCGCCGTTGCTGGCCGCCCGCCAGTGGCCCACGAGGCCCCCTTCGGCTCTCTCGAGACTCGCCGGGTCTCCCAGTTCGTACAGCCCCAGGACCGTCTGGGTGTTCCCCACGTCGATCGTCAGCAGCACGGCCGGTCGTCCTTCCCGCCAACGACAGCAGGCGCAACCGGCCGCGCTCGGCTCTGGATTCCGGCCTGCGCCGGAATGACGAACGACGAGAGCGGACACATGGGTCAGCCGTCTCCCTCGGTGGGCGGGGCGGCGGCGCCGGCTTCGGGTCGCAGGGTGGGGAACAGCATGACGTCGCGGATCGTCTCGGCGCCGCACAGCAGCATCGCCAGACGGTCGATGCCAACGCCGAGACCGCCCGTGGGGGCCAGCCCGTACTCCAGGGCCCGCAGGTAGTCCTCGTCAGTTCTCATGGCCTCCTTGTCGCCATCGCGACGGCGGTGCTCCTGGGCTTCGAAGCGGCTGCGCTGGTCGTCGGGATCGGCGAGTTCGCTGAAGGCGTTGGCCAGTTCCCGCCCGGCCGCCACCGCCTCGAACCGCTCCACGAGACCTTCGGTGCTCCGGTGGCGGCGCGCCAGCGGTGAGACCTCCACCGGGAAGTCGCACACGAAGACCGGATCCCAAAGCTCGCCCTCCACGCGCCGCTCGTAGATCTCCGCCAGGATGCGCCCCGCCGACCAGCCCGCCTCGGTGGCCACGTCCAGCCGGTCCGCCTCGGCCCGCAGTTCGACAGCCGCGCTGCTCGCCGGTGCGCCGGTGGCCGGCAGGTCACGGCCGGCGTACTCCGCGACGACTTCGGCCATGGTGGCCCGGCGCCACGGCGGCGCCAGGTCCAGAGTGCGGTCCCCGACCGAGACCTCGGTGCTGCCGGTCGCTGCTGTGGCCGCGGCGGCGACGACCTCCTCGGTGAGGGTCATCATGTCGGTGTAGTCGGCGTAGGCCTCGTAGAGCTCCAGCATGGTGAACTCGGGGCTGTGG